>JBFHKI010000152.1:0-5461 GCA_041595415.1 Pseudomonadales bacterium
ACTTAAGCGAAAATACCCGCTACTTTTCCGGTCTTGAGATTAGCCTGGATTTTATGAAACAACAGTCTTTGGCCTACGGCATTGTCACCAACAAGCCTCTGCTCTATGCCGAAAAAATTCTTGGAGACTTGAAAATCGAAGCAGACTGTCTGATCTGCCCGGACCATGTAAAAACACCAAAACCGGACCCGGAAGGCCTGTTGCTGGCATGCCAGCAACTGGGTTGCCGACCGGAAGAAAGCATCTTTGTCGGCGACCACGAACGCGATGTTATAGCCGGACAAGCAGCCAATATGCCTACAGTGGCTGCAGCCTGGGGTTATATCCCCGCAGGGGAATCCGTCGAGGACTGGAATGCTGACTATATTCTTGCTCAACCCGCTGATTTACAAAACCTGCTGGAGGAACTACTGTGATATCCGCCATAGAACTCGACCGCCAATACCATGCTGCTCCGGACTTGCTCAAAGGCCGTTCTATATTGATTACCGGAGCCGGCGATGGCATCGGACGTGAATTAGCCCTGTGCGTCGCAAGACATGGTGCTGACGTCATTTTACTTGGTAGAACCCAGGCCAAATTGGAACAGCTATACGATGAAATTGAAGCTGAAACCGGTAACAAAGCCCTGATCTGTCCGATGGATCTGGAAAAGCTGGACGAAACACAAGCAAATCAACTGGCTGAACAACTGGACAAGGAATTACCGGGAAAACTGGATGGCTTGGTGCACAATGCCGGCATTCTCGGCCAACGCACACCTATCCAGAATTACTCCGCCAGCGTTTGGCAAAGTGTTCTACAGATCAATCTGAACGCCTGTTTTTTACTTTCAAAAGCCCTGATCCCCCTACTCTCGGCCAGTGATGATGCACGTATGATCTTCACTTCTTCCGGAGTGGGACGAACTGGAAGAGCCTACTGGGGCGCTTACGGCGTATCGAAATTTGCCGTGGAGGGTCTGGCACAGACTCTGGCCGATGAATTGACGGAGACCACCTCTATTCGGGTAAATACAGTAAACCCGGGAATCACCAGAACCTCTATGCGTGCAGCAGCTGCACCCGCAGAGAATCCGGAGAGTATCAAGCCGCCTTCCGAACTTATGTATGGCTACCTGTATTTGCTCGGCCCAGACTCTAAAGCCCTTTCAGGGCAGAGTATCGATCTGTAGTCAACCTCGGGGAAAATTCCCCGAGCCATGATTAATGCGGAAATCGTGTCTCGGAAAAGCGTTCTATCAGACGATCTGTAACCTGCAGACTGGTATTTTCTGCGGTCTTTCCCAAACGCTCTGAGAGCGTTTTCTTCGGGGTAAAACGTACCTCATAAACATCCCGCTCGTCTATCTGGCCAAGAATATATTCATCGCTGGTTATTACCTGATCAACCAGATTCTTCTCAATAGCCTGATTGCCAAACCAGATTTCACCGGTAGCTATCTTTTCAATATCAACCTGGGGACGGTGCTCCTGAATAAAGTTTTTGAAAAGCTGATGAGCCACCTGCAGATCTTCGATAAATTTCTGACGTCCCTCTTCGGTATTTTCGCCAATCATGGTCAGGGTGCGCTTGTATTCACCCGCCGTGTGCATCTCGACATCAACATCGTGTTTTTTCAAAAGCCGATTGATATTGGGCATCTGTGCAACAACACCAATGGACCCCAAGATGGCAAAGGGCGCCGAGAGAATCTGATCGCCGACACAGGCCATCATATAGCCACCACTGGCCGCCACCTTATCCACTGCTATGGTGAGCTTGATACCCTTCTTGCGGATACGGTCCAGTTGGCTGGCCGCCAGACCATAGCCGTGGATTACTCCTCCGCCACTCTCCAATCGAACCACCACTTCGTCCTTGTCGTTGGCAATGGTAAGAATGGCACTAATCTCTTCCCGCAGCCGGGCGACCTGTTTGGCCTGAATATCACCGTGAAATTCAATCAGGAAAGTTGTCGCTTTACGCTCGGCCGTTTTGGCCTCTTCTTTTTTGGCTTTTTTCTTTTCCTTACCAAGTTTTTTGACCGCTTTTTTATTCTCCAGCAGCGCGGACATCTGCTGTCGCATATGATCGTATTTATCATTCAGGCGATTAACTTCCAGTTTGCCGCGTTCCTGGCTCTCACCTTTTTTAATCGAAGTAATAATACCCACCGCTATGGCGAGCAAAACCAGCAAAGTAATACCTCTGAGTAAAAAAGAGCCGTAATCGATCAGGAATTCCAAAAATACCTCCAATGCGTCTAGCGAATATGTTTCAGGTGATAAGGGCGGGCAAGAATAGCAGATTAACGAGACTGGGCCTTGGCAAAGGCACGTATCAACTGACCGCTGAGGGAAAAAGCCTCAGGAATAGCCGGCAAATCATCAGCACGGAACCACCGGGCTTCCTCAATTTCACCCTCTTCAGGGATGATCTCACCTTCAAGATACTGAGCGAAGAACCCCAGCATTAATTGGCCAGGAAAAGGCCAGGCCTGACTCGAGAAATAGCTGATTTCTCCGGTCTTGATGCCAACCTCTTCCAAAACTTCCCTTCGTATAGCGTGTTCTACCGATTCCCCCGCTTCAATAAAACCGGCCAAAGCGCTAAATACACCTGTCCCTCTATTTGCGTGTTTTGCCAGAAGACAGGTATCGCCACGAACAACCAGAGCCATAATGCAGGGCATAATTTTGGGATAAAAAGACAGATTGCAATTTGGGCAAATCATGGCATGTTCTGTCTGGGATGGTCTTGTTTCACTGCCACAGCGTCCACAGTGCTTGTGATTGCGCCGCCAATGCAGGAGCTGTAGCCCTCTGCTCAAAAGGGCAAAGAGTTCTTCGTCTTGATGCCCCAGATGCCGCATAGTCTGGGTGGCAAGTCCATAGCGCTCGGACGTTCCTTCTTTCAACTCCAGAGCAAAGTAACGTTTACCAGCATACCCTCCGATGTAGACCGGATGCTGATGGGTATCCACTTCGACCTGTTTCAGATCTTCATAGGATGACAAAATGCCGGGCTCTGCACCAACTTCAACAAGCTGATTGCCTTCAAAAAAACAAAAAGTTCCCTGGTTATGGTGCTCAGAAGCATCTGGCAAATAGTCCAGCGAAAAACTATAGTGACGCATTGGTTAATCTTGACCTCATGAAGTCCCAAGTTTACTGCTTTTCACAGCAAAAATTGGGTTCCTGTACAACAAATAGCGACTGATTCAATTCAAGGGAGAATAATGGCTAAGCAAAACTCGGTTTTTCACGCTTTCTATTCCAATTTTCTAGGTAACTCTGCGCTCTGGTACAAAAAAGCCATTATCGCCTTTTTGATCCTCAACCCCATTGTCGTTTTTACCCTGGGCAAAAATATCGCTGGCTGGCTGCTGATAGGTGAATTCATTTTCACCCTGGCCATGGCACTGAAATGCTATCCGCTGCAACCAGGAGGCTTGCTGGCGATAGAGGCCGTTCTGCTTGGTCTGACCAGCCCATACACTGTCTACCATGAGGCCGAAGCCAACTTTCAAGTAATACTGCTGCTTATGTTTATGGTTGCGGGCATACACTTTATGCGCGATTTGCTGCAATACGTCTTTACCAAGATCTTGCTCAAAGTAAAATCCAAGCCTCTGCTGTCATTCCTGTTCTGTTTTGTCTCCGCTTTCCTGTCGGCCTTTCTGGATGCCCTTACTGTAACGGCAGTATTGATCAGCGTCTCCGTCGGCTTCTATACCATCTACCACAAGGTGGCTTCGGGTAAGACCTTTAATCAGGACCACGACAACAACGATGACGGTGGTGTCCATGAATATCATCGTGAAGATCTGGATCAATTTCGCTCTTTTTTACGCAGCCTTGTAATGCACGGTGCTGTCGGTACCGCGCTGGGTGGAGTTTGCACCATTGTCGGCGAACCACAGAACCTGTTGATTGCCCACCAAGCGGGCTGGGATTTCATGCAGTTCTTCCACAAAATGGCACCGGTAACCATGCCTGTGCTGATCGCCGGATTAACTACCTGTGTTCTTCTCGAGGTATTCAAGGTTGCCGGATACGGTGCCAGCCTTCCGGAAGGCGTTCGCAGCGTATTAAGTGAAACTGATGCCGACCGCGAACAAAAACGAACCTTGCGCCAAAAAGTAGCTCTGGTTGTTCAAGCTGTAGTAGCAGTAATACTGATCGTCTGTCTGGCTTTACATCTGGCCGAAGTTGGCCTGGTTGGCTTGCTGGTAATTGTTTTGCTGACCGCTTTTAACGGCATCACCGAAGAGCACCAGATTGGCCACGCCTTTGAAGAAGCTCTGCCCTTTACGGCTTTGCTGGTAGTCTTCTTTTCCATCGTTGCCGTGATACATGACCAACACCTCTTCCAACCAGTGATCGATCATGTATTGCATATGTCTATCGAGATCCAACCCACCATGTTCTTTATCGCCAACGGTGTACTGTCCATGGTCAGCGACAATGTCTTTGTGGCAACGGTTTATATCAACGAAGTCAAAGCTGCACTGGATGCGGGAGACATTACTCGCGAGCACTTCGACAAACTTGTCGTAGCGATTAATACCGGAACCAATCTGCCAAGCGTTGCTACTCCAAACGGTCAGGCAGCTTTTCTGTTCCTTCTCACCTCAGCATTGGCGCCTCTTATCCGCTTGTCTTATATAAAAATGCTGTTATTAGCACTGCCCTACACTATTGTCATGAGCATAGTGGGTCTCTGGGCAATTGTGACATTTATCTAACAGCGAGCTATAACCAAAAAAAGCCGGGCAATGCCCGGCTTTTTTATTTGTGGTTTTTTTAACCTGAGCTTGAATTTAATGGCGCTTGGATAATTCCAACAACATCGCCAAATCAGGAAGTTGGCAGCAGACCCTTACTGACTAACCAAGGGTATGAGGCCAGACTGTGTTTCATCCAGCTCCCTCTGCAGTGAGCAAAAATCAAATAACCTGGTATCTGCCAATTGGGAAGGTGCCACGTTACCCAGAGCAGCAAAAATGGTATCTATCCGGCCGGGGTGTTCCCGCTCCCATTCGGCCAACATTCTTTTTATCACTTGGCGTTGCAGACCATCCTGGGAACCGCAAAGGTCGCAGGGGATAATAGGGAACTGTTTAAAATCCGAGTACGCCTGCAAATCCTTCTCTTTACAATAAGCCAGGGGGCGAATAAGGATGTTTTTCTTGTCGTCCGACAGAAGTTTGGGCGGCATGGCCTTGAGCTTGCCACCGTGAAAAAGGTTGAGGAACAGAGTTTCAACAATATCGTCACGATGGTGTCCCAACGCAACCTTGGTAGCACCAATTTCCTGGGCAAAACCGTACAGGGAACCGCGTCGCAAACGGGAACACCAACCGCAATAGGTTTTCCCCTCAGGCACCAGCTCTTTGACTATAGAGTAGGTATCCTTTTCCAAAATATGAAAAGGCACACCGATTTTCGTCAGGTATTCCGGCAGGACATGCTCGGGG
>JBFHKI010000153.1:0-5439 GCA_041595415.1 Pseudomonadales bacterium
AGAAATAAATTGGCGTGGTGACGCAAGTTTTACTGCTGAATCGGGCAGTGGCCATCAGGTTATCATGGATGGGCCTCCAGACCACGGGGGTAAAAATCAGGGTGCCCGTCCCATGGAAACAGTTCTTATGGGCTTGGGTGGTTGTTCCAGTTTTGATGTCGTTGATATCCTCAAACGCGGCCGGCAAGAGGTCACAGATTGCCGTTGTTTAATCAAAGCCGAGCGCGCGGACGCTGTGCCATCGGTCTTTACCAAAATCGAGTTGCATTTTGTAGTCAGCGGTAACAACCTGAAGGAAGCTATGGTGAAGCGTGCTGTGGCTCTCTCTGCCGAAAAGTATTGTTCCGCATCTATTATGCTCGAACGCGGTGGTGTCGAGATCAGTCACAGTTATGAAATTGTCTGAATTATCTATCGCTGATTTTTGGTTGGTATTTGTCTCATGAGAAAGTTGTTCTGTCTGCTTTTGTCCCTCTCACTGTCCTCAACGGCCCTGTCCTGGAACTCGGATGGACATGTACTCATTGTCGACCTCGCAGTCGATAATCTGTCACCGGCAAAAACACGGGAGCTGGAGCATATAGCCCGCAAGCTCGAGACAACCTTTGAGACTGACCGTCGCCTCTATTTGCTGAATACCTACCGGACAGCCTCGGATATAGCCAAAATTGCCATTTTTGCCGATAGGGTACGGGATATCCCTCTGGTCGATCTCTTTGCCCAGTGGGATTTAAGCGTGCCAGAGCCTCTGGCCGCCTATGCCACCGAGAATACCAGCAATTGGCATTACAAGACCCAGGCCTTTTATTCAGGAGCGGATGAGGCGCCTCAATGCGATCTCAGTGAAGAGACCGACATTGCCAGTGTGTATCCACTGTTGTTGGAGAGTTATGAGCAGGCAGAGGACGAGGTAAGCAAGGCTATCTTGCTGGCCTTCATAATCCATTTTGTGGCCGACGCCCATCAACCTATGCATGGTATTTCGCGTGTTGATCGCGAGTGTGTTTCCGACCGCGGGGGCAATAACTTTTGTGCTGCCGAGCGAGGCTTTGGCAATCGCTGTGAGACAAATTTGCACGCTCTGTGGGACAACGCTGCAGAGTTGTTTGATGATTACGATAATTACGAAAAACTCTATCTCAGCTTTCTGGGCTTACACGCCAATCCCGACCAGGTTGAAGATCTGGATATAAACAACTGGTTGAAAGAGGATCTACAGGAGGCCCGTTTCATCTACACGCTACGTGAAGATCGTGATCCGGATGATATGTATCTGCGTGACGGGCAAACCATAGCCTACACACGTATTCTATTGGCCGCTGACCGCCTCGGACTCATCCTCGACGAGCTTTAATCCATGGTCAGTAATTTCAGAGTGTTGGTGTGACCGCTTTTGCCGATGCTGTCGCCGATGCTGAGAATTAACTGGTCGCCTTCTTCCAGCAGTCGGTCGGCTTTGAGTTTTGCCAATGAGGATTTGATAGTTTCGGTAACGGAGTCATAGCAGTCACCGTTAAAAAGCACCGGAGTAACACCACGCACCATAGCCAGACGGCGAAGTGTTCCCGGGTTGGAAGAAAGTGCATATATTGGAATTCCCGAGCGGATTCTGGACATCAGCAGTGGGGTGGTTCCTGATTCGGTATGACAGACTATGGCCTTCATATTCTCCATATGATTGGCTGCATACATAGTCGCCATGGCGATGGTCTCTTCCGATGATTCAAATTTTCGATCCATCCGGTGTTGGGATGTCTGGGTGATTCGCTCTTTCTCGGCACCGCGAATTACCCGATCCATAGCCGCTATAACCTTGTCCGGGTGTTTGCCGACAGCTGTTTCCGCTGACAACATCACTGCATCGGTCCCGTCCAGCACAGCATTGGCCACATCAAAAACCTCGGCTCGGGTTGGCAAGGAACTTTCAATCATGGACTCCATCATCTGCGTTGCGGTAATCACAATCTTGTTCAGCTGTCGGGCGCGCAAAATCAAACGCTTTTGAATACCGACCAATTGAGCGTCGCCAATTTCAACACCCAGGTCACCTCGGGCGACCATAATGGCGTCTGAGGCCTTGATTATTGCGTCCATCGCCTCCTGGCTGGCAACGGACTCACTGCGTTCCATTTTGGCAACCAGGTGCCCGTTATAGCCCGCTGCGGCTGCGTGTCGTCGCGCATCCTGCATGTCCTCGGCAGACTTGGGGAATGAAATAGCCAGATAGTCGATATTGAGCTTGGCGGCACATTGCAGGTCTGACAGGTCTTTTTCGGTCAGAGCTGGAGCGGAGAGGCCGCCTCCTGCCAGGTTGATACCTTTATTGTTTGATAGCTTGCCGCCGATGGAAACCTTGGTATGAATGCGAGAGCCGGAGATTTCAACTACGTCCAGTTCAAGGCGACCGTCGTCCAAAAGCAGGCGGTCTCCCACTTTGCAGTCAGAGGGCAAAGCCTTGTACAACACACCTACCTGATTCTGGTCGCCGGCCTTGGCATCGAGTTCGGTATCCAGGCTAAAGCTTTGTCCGACTTTCAGATCGATGGCTCCATCGCGAAATCCCTGAATACGAATTTTGGGCCCCTGTAAATCCGCCATCAGAGCAACGTGTTGACCACATTCGGCTGCAATGGATCGAACCAGTTCGGCTCTTTCGCCCTGTTCTTCCCAGCTGCCGTGGGAGAAATTCAGGCGAAAAACGTTTGCACCTGCCAAGATCATTGCCCGGATTTGCTCTTCGGAACTGCTTGCTGGTCCAAGGGTGGCGATAATTTTGGTACGACGGGACATAGGTATTCCTTTGGTATGGAGATTGCTTGCTAATAATATAGGCTACGAAGGTACAAAACCCTTTACGAGCCAAACTGCCGACTAGAGTATAGTGCGCTATAACCGACAAAATATGACGGATATCCAGAGCAGTATATGTATTTTTTTTTCACAAATAACAAAAAATGTATATTAATTACATTTTGCACTGATATCGGATCATGTTAACTAAAGATTTCATTCAAAGGTTCATCGAACAGCGGGGCATAAGTTCTGATTTCAGTCAGACCGCAACACAATACTATCTTCCTTTACTTCAGCATGTGAAACAAATTCGCACAGATCAAACCATGGTGCTGGGTATTAACGGAGCCCAGGGTTCCGGTAAGTCCACTTTGGCGGATTTTCTGGCTGATGCCGCTTCCGAGTTTTATGGCTGGAATGTTACTTCTCTGTCCCTGGACGATATCTATCATACAAAAAGTAGACGTCAGGAGCTTGCCGAAGATGTACACCCCCTGTTGGCGACAAGAGGGGTACCAGGTACCCATGACCTGAGATTGGGAGTAAAAACTCTCGAAAAGCTGAAGCAGCTGGATCAGGGTGAAAGTCTTTTGGTTCCCCGCTTCAACAAGGCGGTTGACGATCAATATCCGTTAGAAGACTGGTCACGGGTAGAGGGACGACAAGATCTGGTGATTTTTGAAGGCTGGTGTGTCGGCTGTCAGGCCGAATCGGCAGATAGCTTGCAAACACCTATAAACCAGCTTGAAGCGGAAGAAGACTCTCAGGGGATTTGGCGCAACTACGTGAATCAATCCATTCTTGAATACCAATCCAGACTGTGGAGTTTGCTGGATACTTTGGTAATGCTCAAGGTGCCATCTTTTGAGCAGGTTTTTATCTGGCGTACCGAGCAGGAAGCAAAACTTTGTCAGTCTTTGGGGCAAAAAACCGAGCTGTCTGATCCGGCCAGAATGCAACGGTTTATTTCGCATTATGAGCGCCTTACCCGCCATATGCTCGAAGACCTTCCACAGCAGGCCGATCTTTTGATGGCGTTAAATGCCGAGCATCAGGTTTATTTTATGCGGCCCGAATTACCACCATTCAGGTGGGTAGAGGAGGCATCACTGTGAGTGATCCTGACTGGGTGGTTTTTACCGATTTGGACGGAACCTTACTGGATCACTTTGACTATTCTTTTAGTGCAGCGCAGCCCGCTTTACAGGAGCTGCGGTACCGCAATATCCCCTGGTTGTTCAATACCAGCAAAACCTTTGCCGAACTCAAACAGTTACGTGATGAGCTGGATAACCCTTGGCCCTTGATAGTTGAAAACGGTTCGGCAATTGCGGTTCCGGATAATCCCGAGTGCCGGCGTTTGTTCCCTCAGATGGAACCGGGTTTTTCTGTTGTTCGCAAAGATGGTTTTCTCTTTTATAGTCTGGGGCTTTCACGCAGCGAATTCCTGTCTCGGCTTGCTCCTCTGAAACAGGTGTTTAAATTTCTCGGTTATCAGGATATGAGCTTGGAAAAACTCATGAGTCTGACAGGTTTAAACGCACAGCAAGCCCGGCAGAGTCTGGATCGTCAATACACCGAACCCTGTGTTTGGATGGACACCGAGCAGGCTCTGCAAGACTTCTCAGAGGCTTTAAAACCTTTGGGCTTGTGTTGTGTTCGGGGCGGACGCTTTGTACATATCATGGCCGATAGTGATAAGGGGCGCGCACTTAAATGGGTCATGAATTTCTGGTTTGCCAAAAAAGGGTGCACCAGTATGGCCCTTGGTGACGGCGAAAATGACCTGCCGATGCTAAATAGTGCGGATGTCGCCATTCTAGTGCGTTCTCCAGTGCATCAGTTGCCCGCTCCATGTACGGCAAAAACGGTTCGGGTTACGGAGGGTTTTGGGCCAGCCGGATGGTCTGGCGCGATTATTGCGATCCTGGAAGAAAGCGGTACAAAAACTAATAATAATCATATTCAGGAGTAAGTCATGGGAGACTTTTATCAAAATGGCATAGTTACAACCTTGCACAATCTCCGGAGTCGGACGCTCGAAGATCTGGAAAGAGAGCTCATAAGTTTCTCCCAGGTTAGACCAATGTCTCTGGTATTACCTTCCCTGTTTTCGGAGTTGGAAGGGCCGGCTTTAAAAAATATCGTGGACGAGCTCTGCGATGTTCCCTATCTGTCGGAAATTATTATTGGTCTGGACCGGGCGACCAAGGATGAATACCTCTATGCCCGTGAATTTTTTGCACGCCTGCCGCAGCCCAATGTACGTATTCTCTGGAATGACGGACCGCGTTTGCAGGCTATCCATCAAAAACTGTCCAAGTTGAATTTGGCGCCAACCGAGTTGGGAAAAGGCCGGAATGTCTGGTATTGCATGGGCTATATGTTGGCCTCTGGACGGGGTGAGGCTATCGGGCTGCACGACTGTGATATCGTGACCTACAAACGCGAAATGCTTGCGCGTTTGTTGTATCCGATTGCTAACCCCAATTTCAACTACGAATACGCCAAAGGCTATTACGCACGGATAGGTGGGGACAAGATAGGTGGTCGGGTGACCCGTCTGTTGGTTACACCCTTGATACGGGCGCTGAAAAAAGTTATCGGGCCTTCCGAATGGCTGGATTATCTGGACAGCTTTCGCTA
>JBFHKI010000154.1:0-5397 GCA_041595415.1 Pseudomonadales bacterium
ACATACTCAGAGGGCAACCTGCCGGAGTTGGTCAGCGAGGGCAAATTGACTCTGGCGTATCTGACCATGGCTACCGGCATCCCCGCTCTGGAAGTTGCGGCCCTACCTTTTCTATTTTCTGATACGGAAAGCGTCCGACAAGCGATGGATGGCCCCCTGGGACAAGCAGCCATAGACAAAATCGAAGCCGATAGTGGTATGCGTGTTCTTGGGTTTTATGAAAACGGGTTTCGCCATATTTCCAACAGCGTTCGACCTGTGCACCAACCACAAGACTTACATCAACTCAAGATCCGTGCTCTGGACATGCAAAAGCGAACCTTTGAACTACTCGGCGCTGACCCGCAGATTGTTCCTCTTACCAGAGTTGTAGCCGGTCTTGAGTCTGGTGAACTGGACGGCCAGGAAAACCCTTTCGAAAACGTCATCACCTACAGTATGTACCCGACACAAAAGTACTACACCAAAACCTATCACTCTTATCTTTCACGTCCGATCTTCGTAAACCGTCAGGCTTTTGACTCTTGGCCGGAGGCTTTCCAACAGGAATTTCGCGATGCCGTAACCTCCTCGGTTAGCCTGCAAAGAGCTTTGCACGATCAGGCAGAAGTTGATGCCGAACTGAAAATCAGGCAGTTCGGTAGTGAGGTTTATGAACTCAGCGCAGCCGAGCGCAAACTCTTTGTTGATGCAGTAGCGCCTGTTTATTCTGACGCACAACAAAACTACAGCGCCGAGCTATTAAGTTCCGTGGGACTATGAGAAACATGAACAAAGCCAGAGGGCAAATAAACGCATGGACTCTACTTTAAAAGGCATTTATTGTTTGCACACGAAAAAATCAATTCTTTCACTCTTTAGGGGACTATAAATGGACAACAACAAAACCGAAAGTCGTAGGCGATTCCTGGCTGGCGGCGCTGCCGTAGCCGGCGTAGGCGCACTCAGTGCCTGCGTGAATGTCGACGCCAATCGCAGTGCTCATGCTGGCGATATGCAACATGCTAACTACGTACTTGAGGTTCCACCGGTTATCTCAATGGAAGTGGTTGGTCAAGACGCCCGCTTTCCGGTTCGTCGGGTATTCTGTTTGGGACGCAATTATGTGGCACACGCCTATGAGTCCGGTGACGACCCCACACAGACACCGCCTTTCTTCTTTATCAAACCTCGTGATGCGGTAGTTGACTACCGTGAAGGACACCCTTACCCGCAGGCAACCAAAGCCCTTCGTTACGAAGCTGAGTTAGTTGTAGCCCTGAAAAGTGGCGGCAAGGATATAGCGGAAGAAGACGCACTTAATCATGTATATGGCTATGGTGTCGGTCTGGATATGACCCGCGAGGACCTGCAATTTATTGCCCAGGAACTCTCTCGCCCATGGGCTATCAGCAAGTCTTTTGACAAGTCGGCGCCTGTTGGGCCAATACACCCGGTGGCCACACACGGCCATGCGGTTGACGGGCGAATTTGGCTCAGTGTAAATGGCGATATCAAGCAGGATTCGGATCTGTCATTGCAGCGCTGGTCTGTACCCCAGGGCATATCCATTCTGTCTCAATATTACGAGCTGGCGGCCGGTGATATTATCCTCACTGGCACCCCGGAAGGCATAGGTACCGTCGTTAAGGGTGACATCATCAAAGTCGGTATCGCCGGTCTGGGTGAAATCGAAGTGCGTATTACCTGATCGCTACACTTCGAAGCATAAAAGGGGCCCCCATCGGCCCCTTTTTTATTGTCTTACGTTTCTGATCTTTCAATACACTGAACTGATCAACTCTGCTTTAACTTATGCTGATACCACAGACAAACCTTATCAAGGCTAGCGTGAAAAACGGGCCGCACTATCAACCTCGCAATTGTATTCATAAATGGGATAATCGTCAGATACCCGGAATGCTGAGGTCGTATTAGTGTAGGTTTGACTTAGATAAACCGCATCCTGCAGTTCGTAGGCGATATTAATCTGCATTCCGTCTTCACTGACGGAATAGCGCTCCACCATAGCTTTTTTGGCACTGGAAGGAACATCCACTCCAATACCATTCGCATCACCAGCCTGCGCCAGGCCCCATTTTGAGGGTGGATAACCGCTGCTTTCGATAACCAGTTCAGCGCCTTCGACATAGGCACGAGAAACCCCCATCATCCCGGTTACTTCAGACTGAACGGCTGTATCTGAAAAAGGAATCCGGCGGACGATATTGAAGATTTCATAAGTGATAACCACTTCACTATTATCGATTCGAATATCGAACAGGTAAGGAATATGGAAAGCTGTGGGTATATTCACTATTTCACAGGTATTGGCAGGTGATGTTTTAGGGTCGTAATCAGCTACAGCTAACTCACCAGCCTCGGTCAAAGGCAAAGGCGTTTTATCGCCCATGGGCGGCCCACTGAGAACAACTTGCCAACGCCCCTGTATGCGCTCTACCCCGACAGCATCGGTAAATTCCGATTCAATATGCTCTGGTAGTGAATGTTGACCGATGCGGGTGCCGTCTTCGGTTATTAAGCCTATGCCAAAAACCAGAGGGTTCTCCGGCACTCGGTTGGGCCAGGCAAACACGGTTATGCGATCGCCGGCTTTCAGATTTTGCTGATTCAGCCCCATGCGTGTCAGGGTAGGTCTTGAATGCAATTCAACTTCCCAGGACTGCATCTCTCCAGTAGCATTTGGCGCATCCATAAAAACAAAGGAATGCGGGCTACGAAAATCAAATCGGGTAACCGTGCCAGTAAGTGGTATGGATTTGCTGGCATCGTAATGACTGGCAAAAGAGTGATGTGCCAGACTGGGATAGCTAACAAAGCAGCAAAATAAAAAGCCCGGAAGTATCCGGTAAATTGATCTTTTCAAACTCTTCCCCCCTGGAGAGTCATTCAATAACCGTAACTATAACAATAGTTGCTTCGAGAGCTGATCAAGAAATTCGGGGCAGTACTATTTCTCCTCTTGCCGCTTTTGGTAGGCGTCCATTTGCTCAGGAGTTGCTTCAATCTGGTGTTTTTCTTTCCATTCGCTGTATGGCATACCGTAAATCAGCTCTCGAGCCTGTTCATAATCCATCATTTCACCCCGCTCAGCGGCTTCTGCCATATACCATTTGCCAAGACAGTTCCGACAAAAATCCGCCACTATCATCAAATCAATATTCTGTACTTCTTTATGTTTGTCCAGATGTGCAAGTAAACGACGAAAGGTTGCCGCTTCAATTTCTTGTCGGGTTTGGGGGTTCATTGCAATGGTCTTCCGGTTTTTTGGCAACTATAGGTCATCTGCCTTTCAACAGCCATGCAATCTCACTCAATCTCTACTGAGCTAATTGCAACGCTCAATCCATATTGACCAGCCCTATTCAGATCTTCGTCTCTGCCCTTAATCAACAGCTTCACATTGGCATTTGTATTGATGAAAGAATTTTCGATTGGCTGCGGTGAATCGTATGGAAGTTCCAGTTCATCAACCGACAAAACGAAAGTGAAGTGCGTGTCGCTGTATGGGCGCGCGTTAGGCAACAGCAAAGCCGATGAATTGGATTTCCGGTTAAAGGCAGTTTGCTCCAGACTGGCACAAGAAAATGTCTTGGCAAAGTTTATACTTTCAATCGGCATAAAGTCCGGCTGCTCCACAACCCCCAGTTCTTGACAGTTCTGAAATTGAGGTTGAACTACCAGAGCATCGCACTGTTGCTGTCGCAATTGTTGTTCAAGGGAATTTACCTTCTGCCTTGCTGGAGCGCAGGTATCCGTGCTTTGCACAGAAGGAGCTCTGGGTTCCTGCCCCATCTGCGCCAGAATCGCATTCTGGAATTGGTCACTTACTGACTGGGCACACTCCTGATAGGACTGAATGTTATTCACTTCAGTTGGTGCACCACAAACATCAGTCAAACAGGCCATCAATTCGGTCTGCATATTCCCAAAGCCAAGGTTTTCGGGGATCTCACAGGGGCCTGAACCTGCTATAGTCTGGGGGCTGGTTTCGGCCGCAGAAGATATTCCACAACTATCTGATTCTGCCATTTGCAAGTTTTGTTGTGCCTGATCCAGATCGGAACGCAGAGCCTCACAACTTGCAAATTGATTTTCGAGTTGGTTGTTCCGGTTTTGGCACTGCTGTACTCGCTGATTCGCTAAAAGCTGTGCGGTCTGTGAATTTCTGACTGGAGCATCACTGGGTTGGCGAACATCCAGACAGCTTTCCAATACGGACATACTCGCATTTGTGTATTGCAGGGGAAGCCTGACAACAAAATCTTCCGGCATACGCGCCGAGGCCGACATCAACCAGTTTCTAAAGTCATTGCTCACCGAGCGAACATCCTCATAGGTCGGCGTTCGACCAACCGGATTGAAAAAGCGACCACCCAAGGGATCCTCTGTGCTGCGCTCATAGGTCAGGCGCGAACTCATCATAGCTTCAAGCATTCGTTCGTCCAGCTTCTCCGGATAAAATCGCGCTAACAAAAAGTCATTTACTTCCGGAACAAACTCCAACTCCGGAGGAAAAGCCGAGACCATATCTTCCGCTTCAGCAGTGATACTGGCAAAGCTGGAAGCCTCTGGCATGTTGCCAACTTCGCCTACCCAGATTTCCTTGTCATTCTGATCGAGCAACCGCACCGAAACCAGATTGGCCAGCAGTGTCTGAGTTTCCTGATACTCGGTACTCTCGGCATAACCCAGCACGTCCATCGACTGATAATCCACCTCGACCACTAATCTCCAACCCGGAGATCGCATGCTTTGCTGATAGGTATTAAATTGCTCCTGACTCATACTGAGCTGAGTCGGCAAGTCCAACTGTTTATCCAAAGCAAGATAGGCCGTGGGAAACTGTTGGACCAGAAAGCTGCGATACCCCGTGGTACATTCTTGTGAGCGGTTTTGCGGATTATTGAAACAATTACCGGGACCTTGGTTTGGCGCTAATTTGTCAACCACAGCATTACTGCTTTCAAGACGATAAATAACGCGATCACGTGCAGTGGCACTTACAGCAGGCGCTGACCCACCTTGTGGAGCCAAACTATCAGGCTCGATAAAGAGCACCGAATCCAGTGGAGAGACAATACTGCTACGAATCTGGAAAGTAACTGCCTGCTGTTCTTGGTTATAACGTAAATTACTCAGGGAATAACTCAAAACCAGCTTCTCGATATTCTGCAATTCTGCTGTTTGCTGAAGATATTCACGTATCAGCTCTTTAGTCGATTCATCAGCCAGAACTCCCTGAGATTCTCTAGCTGTTGAAAAATATCCCCTGTCAAAAAAAGTGGCGATATTCATCCCCCAATCAACGCTCGCAAGCCGATCAGGCCAAGTCGATTGCTCACCTCCATTCGCTCCGATACCTAGCAGGTAATTCAGTAAGGCCTTTTGTTGATC
>JBFHKI010000155.1:0-5395 GCA_041595415.1 Pseudomonadales bacterium
GCGGCGTGTCAGTACCAAGGCCTTAGCGGATCGTTGGGCCGGAGCTTTTATTGCTCTGGTCTTGTCGGTGGCGGCTGCAACCTATTTGGCTTGGTTGTTTATCGACCCTGCCAAAGCTTTCTGGATAATGTTGTCTGTATTGGTAGTTAGCTGCCCCTGCGCCTTGTCTCTGGCAACGCCAACCAGTATTACTGCAGCACTCTATGCCCTGCGGGGGCGCGGTGTGCTGGTTCGGCACTCGGCTGTTCTCGATCAGATTGGCAATATTACCGATGTGGTTTTTGATAAAACAGGGACTTTGACCGAAGGCAAAGCGCATATTCTGGAATGTCGTACAACCGGCTCTGTTAGTGAAGAAGAGTGCAGGGCTATTGCATCATCACTTGAATCCCATTCAACCCATCCATTTGCCAGGGCCTTTCGAAACGAACAACACGAAATGCCTTCAATTAAAATTGATAAAGTAAAAGTTATTTCTGGCAAAGGTGTTGAGGCGTATTGGCGGGGGCACTCCATCAGAATTGGCAATGCTGCCTTTATCGGGGAGATTTTGTCCGACACAGATATAGCCATCGAGCAATTGGCAGACAGTTCCGATGACAAATTCATCTCTCTGTATCTGGCTTCAGAATCTGAATTGTTGGCCGTCTTTATGTTGGAAGACCCGGTAAAAACATCGGCACCGGAGGCTCTTGATAGACTGCGCGAGCTGGGGCTCAAGCTGCATATGCTCAGTGGAGACCCTTCCAGTCAATGCGCGCAGGTAGCAGCGGATCTGGGAATTCAATTCTGGCATAACCAGTACTCGGCAGCAGATAAGCTTGCTTATCTTGAAAAATTGAAAGCCACAGGTGCACAGGTGCTTTTGGTGGGCGACGGTATCAACGATGTGCCCGCTATGGGACTATCTGATGTGTCACTTGTTGTTGCCCAAGCTCCTGACCTTGTACAGGCGAGAGCGGATATCGGGCTAGTCGGGACGGACCTGCGAGTAATTCCGCAGATTTTTACTCATAGCCAGCGCCTGTCGAGGATCCTCCGGCAAAATATCATTTGGGCTATAGGTTACAACATCACCGCTATACCAGCTGCGGCGGCAGGCTATGTTGCCCCCTGGTTGGCCGCGATTGGCATGTCCCTGAGCTCTGCAGTAGTTTTGCTAAATGCACTCAGACTCAAGAAAATGGAATCTGAAAACCATGGAGCCAATTAAATGGATAGTTTGGCCATACTGATCCCGGTAGCTTTGATCTTGAGTGGTGTTGTCATTGCAGCCTTTTTATGGGCGGTTAAATCTGACCAATTTGAAGACCTTGATCGGCATGGAAGAGATATATTTCTTGAGCCGGAGGCATCTGATGAAAGTCCCAACAATTGTATGATAGAGGAAGACAAAGATGCCTGATGTCAGTCAGCTGGTGGCTGCGTTGCTTATAGGTTTGGGCTCTTCTGGTCATTGTATGGGAATGTGTGGCGGTATTGCGGCGGGCTTTTCCAGCAGAGAAACGGGGCAAAAGCGTATGCAAAGTTTGCTCTTGTTTAATTCCGGACGCCTCGTGAGTTATACCATGCTGGGGTTGACGGCTGGCTTCCTTGTCTCCAGCCTACCTGCGCATTTATCCGGCGTACAATTAATGGTTCGGGTTATAGCCGGCCTGATGTTGGTAATGATGGGGTTCTATATATCCGGTTGGTGGCCTGTGTTGGCCAGGCTGGAAAAATTCGCCTTACCTCTATGGGTAAAAATTCAGCCGGCGATCAGCTATTTTCAAAACAGACCTGGAAGATTACGAGGCTTGTGGTTGGGAATGTTGTGGGGGTTTTTGCCCTGTGGGTTGGTATACAGCTCACTGGTTTGGGCGTCCAGCTCGGGTCCACCGCTTTCTGCGGCCCTGCTTATGTTGTTTATGGGATTGGGAACTTTGCCAACTCTGTTAACCTTGGGTTTTGCCGGAGCAGGCTTGGTTAAAACCCGGTTATTTCGTCAATTCTCAGGTGTTCTCCTTATAGGCTTTGGGGTCTGGACGTTGGCGATGCCTCTAATGGCTCTCTTTTCGGGGCCTTCTATGTCAATGCATCACTAATTGTTGGCATTGCCCATCCTTTAACTTGATGTGTATCAATCCGGGTATTTCTGCTAATAGCTAGTCTTTAGCTTCTTTTTGCTGGATACGTGGACAAGGCTAGATGAAGCTGAAACAGAAGTGGGATGCCGGATTTCTCGAAAAATATCAGGTTATGGCTCCCCGATATACCTCCTACCCAACCGCTAATCTTTTCCATGAGCAGTTTTCTGCCGAAGATTATATTAAGGCGTGTGGTAAACAAAAAAACTGTATTTCGCCTATCTCAGTTTATGTGCACATTCCATTCTGTGAGCGTGCCTGTTTTTACTGTGGTTGTAATCGAGTTATCACTCGCGACCGGGAGCGTATTCAAAACTATCTACAGGCTTTATATGAAGAAATCCGGCTGCGAGGCAAACTGCACGGACACCGGAGGGTTTTGCAATTGCACTGGGGCGGCGGTACCCCGAGTTATCTCGATCCGTCACAAATGACCGAGTTAATGCATGAATTGGCCATGAATTTTGAATTGGATGGCAGCGAAAGCCGTGACTTTTCCATTGAAATAGATCCAAGAACTGTTGCAGAGCAAAGTATTGCCCTGATCTGTGGTTTGGGTTTTAACCGTATAAGTTTGGGAATACAGGATTTTGATCCACAGGTACAAAAAGCCATCAATCGCATTCAATCCTATGAGTCTATTTGCCGCTTGATGGTTGAAATCCGCAAGTTTGGTTTTGACTCGGTTAATTTTGACCTTATCTACGGGCTACCTCGGCAAAACTGCCAAACAATGGATAAAACCCTGGATCAGGTATTGGCTCTCAAACCAGATCGTATTGCCTGTTATAACTACGCTCATATGCCAGACCGGTTTCCGGCACAAAGAGCTATTAGCTCGACAGCATTGCCGGACGGCATGGAAAAAATCAGACTCTACGGAATGATAAGTTCCAGGCTAATTGATGCGGGTTATGTGCATATCGGCCTGGATCATTTTGCACGTCGGGAAGACAGCCTCGCCAAGGCAGTAGAAGAAGGCAAGTTGCAGCGCAACTTCCAAGGCTATTCACGCACCCTGGCAAACGATCTGGTGGGTTTAGGCGCTTCGGCAATATCGGAAATCGGGCACTGTTATGCCCAAAATGCTAAAGATATCCAGGCTTATCTCGCTGCCTTGGATAAGGGTAACTTACCCGTAGCCAAGGGAATGGAGCTAAATGACAAGGATCGTCTAAGGAAAAAAATTATACAGTCGATCTGCTGCAACCTCAGTCTGGATACGGAAGCTATTGAAAAAGAGTTTGGAATTTCCTTTAGACAAACCTTTGGTTTACAGCTGGAATCAATCAAAGCCTTTGAGAAAGATGGTCTGGTGAAATGGGATGGCAAGGTGCTTCGGGTTAGCTATTCAGGAAGATTTATACTGCGCAACATCTGCATGCTATTCGACGAATATTTATACAACAGTCCGACAAGTAAATTTTCCAAAGTTGTTTGAGTCTGATACAGAGAAGGCTAGAATGGGGAGATATCCTTACTCGGGATGGCAAAATCATGGAGACTAATATGAGTGGTGTCGAAAGTGATGTGATTGCGGTGAATAACGGACCGAAATGTCGTCATTCCCCCTCTACATCCTGTGGCGATTGTCGTTTGAGTGGAATCTGCCTGCCCATTGCTTTACAGCACGACGAGGTCGCCCGCCTCGAAGATATAGTTAACCGCAGCAAGACAATCCAGAAGGGTTATACCATTTACCGTCAGGATCAGGAGTTTTCAGCGGTATACGCAGTTCGTGTCGGTTGTGTTAAAACCATGCGAACGACTCAGGATGGTAAAGAGCAGGTTACGGGCTTTTACTTCCCTGGTGAAATATTTGGCATGGATGGCATCTCCAAAAATCGTCACACCAACTCGGCAGTTGCCCTTGAGTCCGGTGCTTTTTGTGAAATTCCTTTCGACAGACTGCAAGAGCTAAGCAGCAAACTGCCATCGCTACAACGGCACTTTTTCCAGTTAATGAGTTCCGAGATAGCCTTTGATCAACAACTTATCACTCAACTCAGCAAGAACTCAGCAGAAGAACGCATGGCCGCGCTGTTTTTAAGTATTTCATCCCGATTTGCTGCCAGAAATCAGTCCGGGTTGCGTTTCAGGTTGCCGATGTCTCGTGGTGATATCAGTAATTATCTGGGACTCACCGTTGAGACCGTCAGCCGGATTTTGACGCGTATGCAGCAAGCAGAAATTATTAATATAGATAACAAGGAAGTAGAGATTCTGGATATTGAAAAACTGCGGATGTCCGCTGCAGTTCTGTGATCAGACTGATGCCTCAGTAAACTTGATACGCATCAATTCCAGAGAAGAACAGATAAATTGTTGCTGGACGCATTCATTTTAGTAGCCTAGTTTAAGGCTTCTTTGACAGGCTTCCTCTTGAGACTTCATACATGATTGCCAAAATTTCCGGACTTTTTTGTTGCCCAATCAAGACTTGGCAAAAGATTGCCGAACTTTCCAATAAACAACTTCAACCCTATTTGTTTATACCGGTTATTTTAGGATTTTTGCCAGCAGTGGCCTGGTACGTGGGAACAACCCATACCGGCTGGAGTGTGGGGGAGGGCGATGCTATTCGTTTAACAAGGGAAAGCGCAATGGCTATAGCCGTCGCTTTTTATATCACCCAGATACTGGCTATTTGGCTAATAGGTTATTTTATCCATTGGATGTCCACTACCTATGCCGCAGAATCCACCCCAATAAAAGGTATGGCTCTGGCCGGTATAACGGCGACTCCTATTCTGATAGCGGGAGTCGTGGGCTTTTATCCCAACTTCGCCATCGATCTTCTGGTTGCCATTGCAGCGGTGAGCTATTCCGTTTACCTGCTCTATGTCGGCATACCTATAGCTATGAAAGTGCCGCCAGAACGGGGCTTTCTCTACGCCAGTGCCATGGTTGGCGTAGCCTTGGTTATAGTCATCTGTGTCATGGGTGGCAGTCTTATACTCTGGAGCCTGGGGCTTGAGCCCACCTTTACAGACTAATAGCAAAAAGCCCTGAATATCAGGCAGGAGGATAGATCATGTATTCTATAGAAAACCTGATCGATTTTTTCGGCTGGTGTAGCCTGATTAATTTTGGGATTCTGCTTTTTTCTACCCTTGTAGTTAAGCTTTATCTCGGGCCTATTGGTAACTTGCACGCCAAAATTTTTAACCTCAAGAAAGAACAGCTACCCCTTACGTATTACGGATATCTGGCGGTCTACAAAATCATGGTTCTGATATTTAATCTTGTTCCCTATCTGGCATTGAAGA
>JBFHKI010000156.1:0-5392 GCA_041595415.1 Pseudomonadales bacterium
AGGCAATTAACCGATCTTTCAACACCACTTCCTCGTCTATGATAGTGTCAGGAATGATAATGAAAAGATTATTTATCTCAATACTTTATAGGGTATTTTTAGTGAGGTTTATAATGTGTGGTCAGGCGCTAAAAGACGTTTCTTCAGGTTAAAAATGTAATTTGATTTGTAGAGCGGGGAGGAGGCTGTTGCCTCCTCCATTTTGTTAAAAACCGTAGCTCATTCCGATGCTAAAAGTGCGTCCTTGGCCGGCCAGTTGATCGAAGCCCGCAGTCATGTCATTTCGGTATTCGGCAACACTAACTCCACCAAGGGGTTGTTGGTAGTAGGTATCCAGCAGGTTACTGACCTCGAGACTGAGACTCAGGTTGTTCCAGTTAGCCTTGCTGCTCAGGTTTAAAAGGCTGTAGCTGTCCGTCTGGTTTTCAAAGCGGCGGTTATCGACCTTGTCTTTGCTATCTACCCACTGCCAGGTCAAGGCGTTTTGCCAGTTGCCCAATTGCTGCTGAAGGCTCAACTCGCCGTGCAAGGGCATAATCTGGTACAGCCTTTCGTTTCCTTCGTCAGCTTTACCCTCAGTACTGGTCAGGGATGCTTTGATTTCCCACGTGCCAGTTGATGCGCTTTCGGCAAACTGTTTTGTGGTTTCCAGCTTGGCCCCATAAAGGCTGGCATCAAGATTAGTGAATTGCAGAATATTGCGTTCCGTTTCCGGCATAGTTGTCATGTTAAAGCTGGAAACCACTTCGGCGTCTATATAGTCAGAAACCTTGCTATACCAGATGTTGGCGCTGAGTTGCCAGCTGTTGTCAGTCGCCGACCTGTTATAAGTCATGCTGAGGCTATGCGCGGTTTCCGCTTCCAGATCCGGATTGCCGATATAGCCGTTACCATCACCAAACCAGCCGATCATGGTTGTTGCCATGGTGCTTTCGCCCCAGCTGTAGCGCTCATATAGATTGGGCGCCCTGTTTTTACGGGCCAAACCAAACTGCAGTTCATCCCGATCTGAGATACGGTAGTTAAACAGCAGGCTGGCATCGACAAGCAGGTCGTCCCGCTTTCGGTCAAGTGCGTTGAATTCGCTGGCGGCGAGGATGTTGGGATTGCTCATTCCCATCATGCTGTCCGCTTCTGTATAGGCCTGTACTTCTCCTGTGTCTGTGGTTACCTTTTCTAGCCGTATACCAGCCGAGCTCCACCAGCGGCTGTTCAGCTGTTTTTGCAGCTCGCTA
Source organism: Pseudomonadales bacterium (assembly GCA_041595415.1). Classification (GTDB taxonomy): domain Bacteria; phylum Pseudomonadota; class Gammaproteobacteria; order Pseudomonadales; family GM7GCV1; genus JABJGI01. Next base: position 1,236 of record JBFHKI010000156.1, read on the forward strand.
AAGCCTGTCAGGCGATCGCGCTGTCCATTGTTAATATTTACATACTCATTGGGGCCCATCATCATGGAACCCGGTACTGCAGGCCACCAGTCCTCAAGACGGTAGGCGTAGTATTCCTGTCCCAGTAACAGCTTGGTGTTCTCATCCAGTTCCAGATCCCAATTTAACTGATAGCTGATATCTTCAGATTCGGTATTCATGGGCATGGTTCCGTTTTTTTCGTCGGTGAAGAAGCCCATTTCATGTTGTACTGAATTGAAGTTCAATTGCCCCCGGAATTCACCATTGGCGAGATTGCGGCTGTATTGTGCAATGGCTCCGTAACCAGTGTTGTCGACCATATCCATATATTGGTTGGCAAAGCCCTGATAAGGGATCTTCTGGTGTGATAGTTTGAGAACCATCTGTTGATTCTCATCTCTCACTGCCGCAGTAATAGCGTGGTTTTCCGATTGGTAGAGGGTGTCCAGAACCAGATCGCCATTTCCGTCGGTATAACTTTCTGCCTTGTCGAAGGAACCCTGATAATCGAGGCTAAAGTTTCGGCTGGCCCAGCGCGCTCCGATACCATAGCTTTGAGCCTCACTGTTTTCTTTGTATTGCGCCGAGAGATAACCAGATTGCCAACTTAGAGATTCTGAATCGTTGAATTGAGGGTTGATGGAGTTAACCTGGATTACCCCGGCAATATTGTCTCCGCCCGCGCTGACAGGAGAGATTCCTGCTACCACTGAATAAGTCGAAATCTGGTTGGCTGAGATATAGGACAGTGGTGGGTTCATCTGATTAGCGCAGGCAGCTGTAATATCTGCGCCGTCGACCAATATCTTTATACGATCGCCCATCATCCCATTCAGAACCGGCAGGCTGGAAACTCCTCCAGCAGCCGAAAAATCTACTCCTTGATCGGATAATAAAACCTCTGCAGAGCCTGTAAGCCCCCGCAGGTTTTGTATTTGCCCGTAAACTTCAATTTCTTCGATGTTCTCAGCGGCGTGGGTTGTGGTGAGCAATATTATGTTGAGGAAGATACTGGTTTTGACAGAAGTGAATACAGCGTTTGACATAAATTCGTAACAGGCAGTGGAGAAGGCAAAAAATTATAGTTTTGGCCCTTAGCCATGACCACGTGGCAAATTGTCACGCCCTGGGGCTGATGGTGGTGTCAGGCTGTTGATGCTCAAAGAATGTTATTAGTGTTTTTTGAAGACTTTGTCTTCTATGTCGATGAAAAGCGAGATCGATACTCTATAATTTGTGAAACACCGATACCTTGATGTATCGGAAGCATATAAAAACTTGGGGGAAACAGAGTGGAAGCACTTTTGCGAGTTTTGCGTATCAGCCTATACGCAGCATGGGCTTTTCTTTTGCCAACGGCGGTTCAGGCGCACCATTCTTTCGGGCTTTATGCGGATGAATTGGTTGAGCTTCAGGGAGTTGTTGTCGATGTCTCCTGGCGTAATCCGCATGTGCGTTTCACTATGGAAGTAGAGGAAAGTGATGGCTCAAAAACGCTCTGGACTCTTGAAGCTGGTGCAAGTTATGTTCTAAATCGCAGGGGAATTAGCGAAGACTTGTTCGCACCGGGAAAAACCCTGTTCGTTGCCGGGCGCTCACACACCCGTGAAGCGGGCTTGATGCTATTGAGTAATGTTTTACTCGAGACCGGTCAGGAAATCCTGATGACTGGTGGGGTGGAGCCTCGTTGGTCGCGTGACATTGTGGGCAGCGATAGCAACCAAATACGGCAAGATAGCGCGTCTCTGGAATCGGGTTTGTTCCGGATTTGGAGCAGAGCCTTATTACGACCCATTACCTACGGTGAAGACTTACCCTACAAGAACACTCCGCTGACGGGTGGCCCGCAGTGGATAGAACGCCTCAACAGCTACGCACAACGCTGCGAGCCGACGGGCATGCCGGGTGTGATGGCGACACCCTATCCCTTTGAATTTGTTGATAAAGGTGATTCGATAGAGCTGTTTGGTTTTTCCAATAATGCACCCCTCAAGCGCACGATCTATCTGCCTGCTGCCGAAGCGAGTTTGTCAGGGATTACGGCCGATCGCATGGGGATCTCCCGTGGAACATGGCAGACAGAGAATCTTTTTGTGATTAGAACCACCCGGATCGACTGGCCTTATTTTGACGATACGACGGGTACCAAGTTGAGTGAGGACGCGGTGGTGACCGAATATCTGCGTCTTTCGGAAGATCGTTCAGGCTTGGATTATCTGATGCAAGTAGAAGACAGCAATCTTTTCGATCAACCGGTCAGGGTTATCGACACACACTGGGCTGCGCTGGGTGAATCCCTGGTATATCCAACAGAATGTACCAACTGATTTTCGCCTCGGTAATTTCGAAGTTTGCTGTGGTGTTTTGGTTTTATAGCGCGGATCTGGATCGAGATGGCAATATCTGGGTAAGCTGTCGGTTAAACTGCTCAGCAGCAACTGCTACCTGAAATCGCTCTGGTAGTTAAACTGGCATAACAGCCACACGGGGGACGATATGAAACATTTTCTTAATCTTGGTGCGATCGGCATGCTGCTCTTCACGCACCTTGCGATTGCTCAGTACGACACCAGCTGGGATAGCTCGGTTCGGGGTTATAATCAAATCTCTGAACACGTCTATCGCTACGGTGCTGGCGGTGGAATTAACGGACTTTTTGTTCCGACATCTGAGGGAATCATCCTTATCGATGGCCCCGCCCAAAACTGTGAGCCGGGTGCTGGCCAATGGTTAAAAGATTTACTCGAAGCAGACTTCGGTGTACCGGTTCGCTATGTGGTGTTAAGCCATGATCACCAAAGTCATATTTGCGGCACTGACGCTTTCAAAGACTCTGCGGTTGCCGTAGGTCACAAGAAAATCAGGCCCCATATGATTCGTGAAGGCCGTCTGGGTGCGCTTCCGACGGTTACTTTCGAGGATTCAATGGATATCGATCTGGGTGGTGTGAAGGTATCACTGCATTATTTTGGACCTACGCACAGCGATAACCTGATTGTTGTTCATATCCCACAGGATGGAGTGCTTTTTGCGCCAGACCTGGGACGGCCTGAAGGCCAACTTCCGAACCCGGACTTTCGCGATATGGATGTAGATAGCACTATTGATGTGTTGGGAATTCTTGGGCGAATGGAGGATGTCGACATCCTGGTGCCTGGTCACAATTCACCGCTATCGACTCAGGCATACTTCCATCGGTATCGCGACTATCTCAGCGCCCTGCGTGATCGTGTTCTTGATCTGATGGTTGAAGGGAGAAGCCTGGAGCAGATTCTGGAGGTCGTCAGTATGGATGACTTCAGTGACTACACGAATCTGGATGCTTATCTGGAAAGAAATATCATCAGTATGTACGACTATCTTTACCGCTACCGGGAGCCGAACTTCCCAAATGATTTACCTATTCGGGTACCCCAGTAGATATTCCGGCCGTCAATAAAAAAGGGATCCATTGGATCCCTTTTTTAATTTTCAAGCTGTGCTCAAATCAGGCTGATTTGGAAATGGCCTTAAGCAGAGGCAGCTCAACACCGGACAGATAACGAATCAGTGCACCGCCTGCGGTTGAGACGTAATTCACTTTGGAAATATCGGTGTATTTTACAAAGGAAGTTACCGAATCACCACCGCCGATAACGCTATAGCCTTCCGCGTCCGCTACGGCATTCCAGAGAGTTTTGGTGCCTTTTTCAAACATCGGATCTTCGTAAATACCGCATGGGCCATTCACAAAAATAGTTTTGGCATTGGCAATGATCTCAGAGTAATCGGCTATGGTTTGATCACCAATATCCGCCAAATCCATTTCGTCTGTGATATCGGCCAGAGCGATATTGGCACGTGCGTTATCCACTTTTACCGCTACATCCGAAGCGTAGGCAATGATGCCTGGGTAATTCTTCAGGAATGTTTTGGCGGGTTCGATGTACTGATCGAAACCCTTGTAGCTGATGAAACCAGCTGAGGATTTGCCAATGTCCACACCGTCGGCAATCATAAAGATCTGCCCAACCAAGCCGGTCATGAGGATTTTGTCGGCAGAGCCATCCTTCAGTACCTGCTCAATCATGCCGAAGGCATCACCTGCACGCGCGCCGCCCAGGATATAAATACAGGGGCGGGCAGGGTCGCTGGTA
>JBFHKI010000157.1:0-5371 GCA_041595415.1 Pseudomonadales bacterium
CTTGCCACCTGCTCTCCAGAATGAGCAGAAACATGGGTAATCAAGCCATCTACTGGTGAAGACAGAAAAAAAGTGGCCGCTCCCTCCGCCGGTTTTATATTCTGGAGCCGTTGTTCCATGGCCCTCAGTTCGATCAGAGCAGTCTCGGCTTGATGTTCCGCTTCATCCGCTTCCTGCTCCGAGCGGAGCCCTATATTTCTCAGTTCCAAAGTGCGCTCGGCAAGGTACTGATCGTGGCTGGCATTGATACGCAAGGACTCCAGCTGAGCATTTGCGCTGGCGTAGTCGGGGCTTTGTAACAGCGCCAGATCCTGACCGGCAGAGACCTCCATACCGGTAACCACCATGGGTTCAAGCATCGTTGCGTCAAAAGGCAAGGTAACCACTTGAGACTTGCCGGGTGGAGCCATAACCATGGCGGTTGCCGTAGCACTGGTGATGGTGCTGCCCGGATTGACCGGCTCGGTACTGATACCCAGTGCAGCCACACTGGCGGGAGAAATATCAATCTGTGTTTGCGGGTATCCCTGTACCGGAATCCACAGCAAAAAAAACAGGGCCAGACCCCGCATCAAAGCGAGCCTCATATAAACTCCTGAAAGGTTGGTAAATGTTCGGGGAGACTATAGTTGGCCTTACTGACAACAACCTGACGCTGCCCGTTTAGGGTTCACCATCAAGGCAAAGAGCTGATCGAAATCAATTTTTTTGATCTTGACCCAGAACTCTGGGGTTTGAAGAGGTGCCCGAATGTGGAATGGGCTGAGGCTTTTTAAAAGACTACTTTTGCTGCTGGCCAGACGCAAAAATCAAACATAACGCAGTTTTATCCGGCATGGCGGTCCTGAGCTCTCCACCGTGAGCTGCAGCAATGCGATCTGCAATCGCCAGTCCGAGCCCGGCGGTACCTCCGGGCGCATGGTCAGCACGAACACCTCTGGCTTTAAGCGTTTCAAGCATGCTTGTGGAAAGTCCCTCACCACCGTCCTGCACGATAAATTGCGACCCGGGACCAGCGACAATAAGCACTCCCTTACCTTCCGGCGTGATACGGAGCGCGTTTACTATCAGGGTTCTCAATGCCGCGCTGACGGCCTCTTCCAGACCGATAAAGCTTTCCGAGGAACAGTCTTCAAAGGATAGAGTCTTGCCACTGGCGATAGCCGAAGGTGCCAGCTCTGAAACCAGCTTTCGTGCCAGATTGGCCGGATCAATTTCAACCGTCTTTGCCTGCAGACCGGGTGAATTGCTTTTGGCCAATATCAGCAATTGATCAATCATTTCGGACAGGGCATTCATCTGTTCAGCCATGCCTTTGGCTTCTTCTGCTGGCAGCTTGTCGAGTTGCAGGGCAAGAATAGCAAGCGGGGTTTTCAGCTCGTGAGCCGCATCAGCGGCAAAGGCCTCTTGTTGACGGGCGTGGTTCTGTAACTGGGTAATGAGGTGGTTAACCGCTACGGAGAATGGTTGTATTTCCGCTGGTAAGTTATCGACAGGTGTCTGGTAATGGTGGAGAGAATCCGCGGCACTCAGTGCTTCTTTGGAAGCGGCGTTCAACCGGCTTTCCACCCGCCGCACAACCAGAAAAGCACCTATACCAAACAAACAGATAAACAACCCGACAGGGATCACCACATGATCCAGAATTTCAATAAGCGCTTGCTCCATGGGTGGCGGGTTATCTGTTAAAAACCCGTACTCGTGGACAACCAGCATCGCCAGCAAAATAGTTCCGATAAGCGCCGAAATAGCCAGACCGATCAGCAGTTCTCTGCGGATAGATTTCATTTGCTGTCCTGCTTTACCAGATAGTAGCCAACACCCCGGACGGTATGCAGAACGTTTTCTTCGCCACTATCGGAAAGTCGGCGCCTCAACCTCGAAGCAATCGCCTCAAGCGCGTTGGGGGTTACCGGTTCATTTACCCCGTAAAGCAAACCTTCCAGTGTCTCGCGTACAACAACACTGCCCGCCCGACGCATAAGGATTTCCAGAAAGTCGAACTCCTTTTTACCCAATGGCACCAGTGTATCGCCAATACGAAACTCACGAGAACGGGGATCAAGCTGGTAACGACCGTCGGATAACACTATCGGATCTCGCGGCCCTGGGCGCCGGGTAAGTGCCCGAAGTCGGGCAGCAATCTCATCAATCTGTGCCGGTTTGACCAGATAATCATCTGCACCGCTATCCAGCCCCTTCACCCGCTCCTCCAAAGCCGATCTTGCTGTCAGAATGAGGACGGGGGGCCTGTCTTGCGGCAGGGAGCTTAACCAACTGATTCCATCGCCATCCGGAAGCCCCAGATCAAGCACGATGGCATCGAACTGTCCGACAGAAAAAAACGCTCCGGCCTGTTCGACACTGGATGCCGAATCCACATCTATGCCGCGCACAGCCAAACGTTCGGCCATTAACGCCGAAAGCTGTTCGTTATCTTCAACCAGTAGAATCCGCATGCAGTTTTGTTCGGTTATTCAGCGCCAGCTTATCAATATTGCCTGACCAAAGGCTGACAATAACCCTAAAACTTTGCCCTGAAAGCTGTTACCCGCCTTCAGGATTTGGTTAACCGCTTCCAGCCCAGCCAGGTACCACTAATAGCACCGGCAGTAACGCCACCAAGTAACAACCAGACCAAAATATCCCAGAGTGGTCGGTTATGGACAATGGCCGGAAAATCCAGACTGTGCAATCCATTAAACAGCCAGCGATTCCACTGTCGGGCCCGGTCGATAAAATAACGCAGCTCCCCACTGACCGGCTCGAAATAGGCCCGCTCGCCATCGGCATATATCACCCGATAGACCGGCAAAGTCGGATTGGTACGGCGCGAGTAATAATAGGCATCATACTGGTCAATCCACTCCTGGGAGGCTATTTCCACCCCGGGCCGCATACGGGCTGCCATATCGCTGAAATATCTCGGAGACAATGGCTGCGGTTGCCAGTTTTGTGGGTTGTAGCGCAGCCGGGCGCCCTCGGTGTCGGTAACCAGTGCCACCAAATTGCCATCAATCTTTTCAAATTCAATCTGTACTACCTGATCATCCAATCCTGCCCGCGACAACTGGCTCAGACTCTGACGTATTTCCGAGTCAAAGCTCATAACACCGCCTTGCACTACCGATCTCTCAACAGCTGTGTTGCGTGCTTGCAATACAGAGAAAGGCTCCATCGACAACAAACCGCTGAATAACCAGGTCAGTGTCAAAAGGCCAAAAATCAAACCTATGTAGTGATGCCACATTCCCCAGCCCCTGAAGGGAGATTTATTGCCCGTCTTGGCCTTGAAGCGGAAATAGCGAATTCCGATATATATTCCCGTTAGCGTCAGAAAAAGTGAAAGCACCGTAAGTACTACCACCGTCCAGTACCAAACCTTGGTGTTGGAGCGCAAAATAGAGGGATACAACCAGTGCACCACTGCACCGACCCAATTCCAACCCCGCTCCATGCGGGTTGAGTCCTGAACCACCTGCCCGCTCACTGAAGAGACGTATATCAGACTACCTCTGCCATCCAGAGCCTCATATAAATAAAAGGGCCGAACCGCGTCAAAGTACCCAGTCGAGGTCCATTGGTCACTTTCCAGTAGCCCCAGGTATTCCAGCTCCGAACCCGAGCCCATCTGCTGCGAATATTGCAGTGCCTGTGCATCCGCCATTTCCTGACTAATTTCAAAAATATATTCGCCGTTGCTCAAATTTATCGGGTATTGAAAACCAAAATCACCTTCCAAAAAAAGGGTTGGTCCCGAGGGCCACATCGCCACCCGCGCGGAACTGATTTCAATCTCGGAAAAGTCATCAAGCCCGGGCACTAGGCAGCAATCTGTCAAATCCAGCTCAGGCAATGACTGCAGTTGCTCTTGCTCATCCACGGCCGGAAAAGGCACGTACATCATGACAAAGCCGCTCAAACACCAAAGTGTCACCACCAGTCCCAGCCCAATACCAAAGTAGCGATGCAATAAAAAAATGATTCGACTCAAACCGACCTCATCGATGAACGTAAAATTGCGCACAATCCTAAAACAAAATGACTCAGGAGAAGCGCTTGCCTGCCTAATCTTGCTTGGGGGGGGATGAAGCAAACAAGCGCACAACAGTTGGCAAATCCTTATACCCACTGCTCTCCTGAGGCCCATATATTCGGACACTCAGGCGCATTCTTTAAGTTATTTAAGGTTTTGTTCGGGTTAATCCCAGGTTCCCTTTAGGTTAACCGGCTTCAGATCCGACCTTATTATAGCTTCGACTTGAGTCACGGAGTGGCCGCATAACAGGCCCTGAAGGTAACAAGCCAACCGTTCCTATGAGCCAAAACGTACCAAGGGAGCAAGATCACAGAAGAGACAGTGCTATTATTACCCGCCTCACCAGCTGACAACAGTCATCTGCATAACAACAAACAGGTAAGAAGTGTCCGAGCAAAAAAACCGATCAAATGACGAGATTCAACAACAGGTTGAAGAAATCATCTCGGCTGGCGCGCTGGGCAAATCTGACGCCTATGCCCGACTACTCCGTTTTTTGGCCGAACGCGCCCACACCCAAAAGTCTGTCAAGGAAATCGAAATAGCTGTCGAAGTATTTGGCCGCGACGAGACTTTTGATGTTACCCAAGACTCACTGGTCAGGGTTTATATCCATAAACTGCGCACCAAACTCGATAACTTTTATAACAACTCAGACAAACATTACTCCCTGCGACTGACCATACCCAAAGGCAGTTATCTTCTCGGCCTGGAAACAAATGAGGCAGCACCCCAAACCAGTCTGGACAAACTTAGCGGGCTCGCCAATCGTGAACGTACCCTGCTGGTTGGTATCAGCCTGCTTGCCGGAATACTGTTAACGCTCTCGACGATATACCTCAAGTCGAAGGCCGAAACGGAAACACAACCCCTCCAGGCTGAAATCTGGGCCCCCTTGGCACAAAACGAAAAACCACTACTGGTGATTCTCGGCGACATTTTTGTTTTTTCGGAAGTCACCTCGGAATTTGAGCAGTTGCGCGAGATTCGCGACTTCTCAATCGCCAATTATCAGGATTTCCTGCAACGCCAGACACAGGATTCCGACTTTATGGAACACTACAGCGACTTCGGAGTACGTTATCTTCCCAAGGCGACCGGTCTCTCTCTAAAACATCTGGCCGGGTTTCTTGGGCCGGAGAACAATTGGACACTGGGCTTGTCTTCGGAAATGGAAAACACCGATCTGGATCAGTACAACATCCTCTATCTGGGCTACTTCAGTGCCCTTAATCTTTTCAAGACTGATGTATTTTCCCAATCCGTTCTGCAACTTCATCCCAATGGCAATCTTCTGATTCAGTCTGAAACCGGCGAAGTATTTGTCGGGGA
>JBFHKI010000158.1:0-5370 GCA_041595415.1 Pseudomonadales bacterium
CTTTGAGCCCGGACGTATCAAGCTGACATACCAGTCAGTCTGGGGACAGTTTTAATCCGGTTGCAGGTTTAATTAAATGGATTGGAAAATTTTCTCGGTAATCTTTGCCTCGGTTTTCCTTGCCGAACTGGGCGATAAAACACAGCTTGCAACCATGCTCTTTGCTTCAGACAGAGAAGTGAGCAAATACACGGTTTTTTTGGCCGCTTCCGCGGCTTTGGTGGTTGCCTCGGCGTTGGGTGTTTTGGCGGGAAGCTTGCTTTCAGAGTTTATAAATGAAAAGTACCTGCACTATGTTGCCGGTGCAGGTTTCATCATCATCGGTGCCATTACCCTATACAATGCCTGAAACAGTCGGGGCTAATCTATGAAAACCAAGATGGTAGTTACGGGCGTTCTGGCCTTTATGGTGTTGGTATTCCTGCTACAAAACACTGCTATAGTCAGTATTCAGTTTTTATTCTGGTCTGTGTCTATGTCGCGCTCTTTGCTGATTTTATTATTTATCGGTGTGGGGATGATCATAGGCTGGCTTTTGAGCGGCTATCTCAATATCAAATTAAAAAAATAATCTCTCCACCAAAAGGGCTGTCGTGTTGGTAGCCATTCTGACATGGCGATTCCATTCTGGTTAAACTGACAACCTTCATTTTAATTGCATAAATTTTATGGCCGACGCTCCCCTGATATTGGTAGATGGTTCCTCTTACCTGTACCGTGCATTCCACGCTTTACCGCCTTTAACTACTTCCAAAGGCCAGCCAACTGGCGCCGTGCGCGGTGTGGTGGCCATGCTGAAAAAAGAGCAAAAGCAATATCCGCAGAGCACAATTGTGGTGGTCTTCGATGCCAAGGGTAAGACTTTTCGGGACGACTTGTATGGCGATTACAAATCCCATCGTCCACCTATGCCGGATGAAATGCGCGAGCAAATTGCTCCATTGCATGCCTGTGTTGAAGCGATGGGATTTCCCATGATTATTCATCCCGGCGTCGAAGCGGATGATGTGATTGGTACTCTGGCACGTGAGGCTTCCAGTCGTGGCAAGCCGGTTTTGATTTCCACTGGCGACAAGGATATGGCGCAGCTCGTGGATGAGAATATCGGTTTGATAAATACTATGTCCGGCAGTCATTATGATGCCGCGGGTGTTGAAAAAAAGTACGGGGTACCACCGAAACTGATAATCGACTATCTGGCCTTGATCGGAGATAAAAGCGACAACATTCCCGGGGTGCCGGGTGTGGGTGACAAAAGTGCCACCCCAATGCTTCAGGCTCTTGGCGGACTGGATGAGATCTACGCTAATCTGGATGCCATTGCCAATCTGGAATTTCGCGGTTCAAAAAAGATGGCTGAGAAATTAACAGAGCACAAGGAAGCGGCCTATTTGTCTTATCAGTTGGCAACGATCAAATTGGATGTAGAGTTGGATCTTGATCCAGCCGAACTAAAAAATGCTGAGCCTGATGTCGAAAGGCTCAAAACCTTGTACAGCGAGTTGGAGTTCAAATCCTGGATAAAGGAATTGGACAGTGGTCCCGACAGTTTCAGTCTGTCTCAGGGTGATGAATCGCTCAGGGCGTCTAATGCCGAATCTAAAGCGAACCAGGAAGTCGGGCAGAAGGTGGAGCCCCCCCGTCGGGAAACACACTACGAAATCATTCTGGATAAGGAGCAGTTGAACCGCTGGGTTAAGCAACTCAAAGCGGCGGAAATTTTTGCTTTTGATACAGAAACAACAAGCTTGGATTACATGCAGGCTCAGGTTGTCGGGGTTTCCTTTGCTCTGGAGCCGGACCGGGCCGCCTATGTACCCATTGCCCACGATTATCCGGCAGCACCGGAACAGATAAGCAAGGAGTGTCTTTTTGAAGCGCTCGCTCCCGTTTTGTCGGATCGCAATAAAACACTGGTTGGTCAAAACATTAAATATGATTTGAGTGTGCTGGCGCAGGCGGGGGTCCAGGTTGACTGTAAGTTGGCAGATAGCATGCTCGAGTCCTATGTACTGGACTCTGTCGCCGGACGGCACGATATGGATTCCCTGGCATTGCGCCATCTGGACAGGGAAACCATTCACTTTGAAGATATTGCCGGCAAAGGAGTCAAGCAGATCACCTTTAACCAGATCGATCTTGAGCAGGCGGGCCCCTATGCCGCCGAAGATGCCGATATCACTCTGCAGCTACACAACAAACTACATGCTGAATTGCGGGAAAAGCCCAGCCTGCTCGAGGTATATGAAAAAATTGAAATCCCCCTGATCCGTGTTTTATCCCGTATTGAAAGGACCGGAGCCCTTATTAATGCAAAAGCCATGCAGGCCCAGAGTAGTGAGATAGCGGAAAAGTTGATCGGTCTGGAGAAACAGGTACACGAATTGGCAGGACAGCCATTTAATCTGGCTTCACCCAAACAGTTACAACATATTCTGTTTGAGAAGATGCAACTGCCGGTGCTGAAAAAGACCCCGAAAGGTCAGCCCAGTACTGCGGAAGATGTCTTGCAGGATTTGGCTGCAGATCATGAATTACCGGCTTTGATCGTGGAATATCGCGGCTTGGCAAAGCTGAAATCCACTTACACCGATAAATTGCCTTTAATGGTCGATGAAAGGACGGGGCGCTTGCACACATCTTATCATCAGGCCGTTGCGGCCACGGGGAGATTGTCTTCTACCGACCCTAACCTGCAGAACATTCCTATACGAACGGAAGAGGGACGACGGATCCGTAAAGCTTTTATCGCGGAAAAAGGCTGCAAGATTCTGGCGGCGGATTATTCCCAGATCGAATTGCGCATCATGGCGCATCTTTCACAGGACGAGGGGTTGCAAAAAGCTTTTGCCAATAATCTTGACGTGCACGCGGCAACGGCGGCGGAAGTTTTTGCTGTTGACCTCTCCGAGGTAAGTGCCGACCAGCGGCGCAGTGCCAAGGCGATCAACTTTGGACTGATGTACGGCATGAGTGCATTTGGTTTGGCCAAGCAGCTGCATATTGCCCGCAAAGAATCCCAGCAGTATATCGACCGTTATTTTGAGAGATATCCCGGGGTGGCGGATGTTATGGAGACGATCCGTGCAGATGCTCGTGAAAAAGGCTATGTGGAAACGCTTTTTGGCCGACGTTTATATCTGCCTCAAATTAACGCCCGCAACGGCCAGTTGCGGGCTGCCGCCGAGCGAACGGCTATCAATGCGCCTATGCAGGGCTCCGCTGCCGATATTATTAAGAGAGCCATGCTGGCGGTGGATGCCTGGTTGGTGGAGGAGAAGCCGCCAGTAAAAATGATTATGCAGGTGCACGATGAATTGGTCTTTGAGGTGGAAGAGGCTTATCTCGAGAAGGCGAGAGAAAAAATTGTCGAACTGATGCAAGCAGCGGCGCACTTAAGTGTGCCACTGTTGGTCGAAGCGGGTGCCGGTGAAAACTGGGAGGAAGCGCACTAAAAAATAATTTTGAAAATTTTGGAACCTTACAGCTCTGCCAGTGACTAACTAGGTGTAGAAGTTTTCCCTCCTTGTTATTTCTTGAGCAAATCTGCTAAACCCAGTTGTCCGACTGGGTTTTTTTTTGAACTTTTTTTGTATCCCATCCTCCAATGGTGAGTAGTTAGTTTTCCCCCTTTTTTGACCCCTTGCGGTGCAAGTATTGGATATGCCGCGTTAAGCCCGCTTTTGCGGGCTTTTTTTTAGGTGTTATCCGTTGTTGCTAGCCATTGGTTCAGTTTTGCTTTGAGTTCGTCCAGGCCTGTTTTCTTGGTGGAAGAGAACAATTGGCCAGAGACCCCATCCGCCAAGCCCAGAGCTTTAAGTTCGGCCATGATTTTTAACAGGTTGTTGGATGCAGGGCCGCGTTTGAGTTTGTCCGCTTTGGTGAGTAACAGATGAACCGGTTTTTGTCCGCGCGCGGCCCAATGGATCATATTGAGATCGTACTCCTGGAGGGGCAGCCGCACGTCTGCCAATAAAATGAGCCCCCTCAGGCTGGCCCTTTCCTCAAGGTATTTGGTCAAATGGGCTTGCCATTCAAGTTTTATTTTTTCTGATACTTTGGCATAACCGTAGCCTGGCAGATCGACCAGCCTGCGATCGGGGTCCAGCTCAAAAAAATTCAACAACTGCGTTCGCCCGGGAGTTTTACTGGTTCGAGCCAATTTGCTATTACGCGTAAGTGCGTTGATAGCGCTGGATTTGCCAGCATTGGATCGGCCGACAAAGGCCACTTCTGCACCTTTGTCCGGAGGGCATTGAGCAAGACTGGGGGCACTGAGCAAAAAAGTTGCCCGCTCAAAGGATGGCATGGGTGAGTTGACGAAATCAGTAGAATTCACAGGGTTGCTCGGGTTGCGTGGATGGGAACATATAAGCCGGTTGTCTGGATATCTCTAATTTGGTTAACAGACCCGTGCCCCTAGTATATAATCCGCGGGCTCTGAGGGGCAGCCGGGGATAAAAAATATCCTCAATGCTGTGGCCCTGCAGAGAGATTGCAGTTTTCTGATGGTTTTTCGGTAGCCCAATTAAATGAAACTAAGTTTTTACAGTCTAGTTATTTTCGCTCTTGTGGCAGTTTCACCCCTGTCAGCACAGACAGGTGATGCAGCTGCCGGTCAGGCCAAAGCGGCAACCTGCTCTGCATGTCATGGTATGGATGGCACAGGAATTTTACCTCTCTACCCGAATATTGGTGGACAGGGGGAAACCTATCTCTATAAGCAAATCTCGGATATTAAGGCAGGTAACAGAACCGTTGTGGAAATGGCGCCGTTCACCGCTGCTTTAACCGATCAGGATATGCGCGATTTGGCGGCTTACTATGCTTCGCAGCCAAAAAATATTACCGGCGCGCAACCGCTGGTAAGTGAGCCCTACAATCTCTCCGCAGAAGAGTTTATGGCGTTGGGTGAGTCTTTGTTCCTTGGTGGTAATCTGGCCAATGGCGTACCGGCTTGCAGCGGCTGTCATTCACCAACTGGCATGGGTAATTACCCGGCGGGTTTCCCTGCTCTGGGTGGGCAAAAGCCCGAGTATGTCGCCAAACAGTTAGGTGATTTCCAAAACAACTTGCGAACAAACGATGGCGAAAGCCGGATTATGCGCGGCGTAGCTGAGCGTATGTCTGCCCTTGAAATTGAGGCTGTGGCCAACTTTATCTCAGGGCTGCATTAAAAAGCGTATTAAATTGTGTAAAAAGGCGGCTTAAGCCGCCTTTTTTATGGCTCGACAGAGATACTATAGCGGCCAGACGAATAAACTGAAGTTAAGAACTTAACTGGAGATAGGTAATGCGTATCTTGTTGAAAGCCCTCTTTTTACCCCTTGTTTTTACTGCGCTCAGTGTAAATGCGCAAAGTGGAGCTGA
>JBFHKI010000159.1:0-5351 GCA_041595415.1 Pseudomonadales bacterium
ATGAAGGAAGCGTTCTCGACCGGATCCCAGAACCACCAGCCACCCCAGCCCAGTTCGTAGTAGGCCCACCAACTGCCCAGGGCAATACCCAGGGTCAGGAAGGCCCAGGCCACATTGGTCCATGGGCGAAGCCATTTGGCCCAAACCGGATCGAGTTTTCCACATACCAGTGCCGCCAGTGCGAAACTGAAAGCTACCGAGAATCCGACATAGCCCATGTAGAGCATAGGAGGATGGAATATCAGGCCGATATCTTGCAGCAGTGGATTCAGATCACTGCCATCCGGTGCGGAGAATGGCAACAACCGTTCAAAGGGATTGGAAGTCAAAATCAGAAAGAGAATAAAACCCAGTGCCAGAACCCCTTGGCAAGCCAAGGCTACTGCCCGGAAATTGGTATCCAGATGACGGCTAAAAATTGCAACCGCCAAAGACCAGCCGGAAAGCACCAAAACCCAGAGCAACATGGAACCTTCATGTGCACCCCATACGGCGGAGAACTTGTAATACCAGGGCAGCATGGAGTTTGAGTTATTGGCGACATAGGCAACGGAAAAGTCGTCGCTGAGAAAACTCAGTGTCAGGTAACAAAAGGACAGCAGAATCGCCAGAAAAACGATCGCACTCAGGGGGCCTGCCGAAGCAATAAGCTTGTCACGCTGCAGGCGGATACCCAGTAAAGGCAACATGGTTTGTAGCAGAGCGACAAATCCGGCAAAGATAAGAGCTATAAGACCAAATTCCGGGTACATCTGTATCCACTTTTATGAATTTGGGCGGCATTATACAGACAGGAAACCGCGACGCAGTGGCAAATGAAAAATTATCCAGTTAGTGCACAGGACAATACAGATTCGGGGACACCTGCAACGCTTTTAACGGCGTGCAGGTGTAGAGTATTGGCGTGGGCAATCAGAAATCGTAGTCTTGCGTCATCTTGCGCAAGCGAATTTCCTCAAGCTTAGCCTCAAGCTTCCTTCTGGCATCGACACTGCTTGCTTCAATCCGCAGCGTAGAGCCTTCGGATTCATCAACATCCTCTTCGGCGTCGATGTCATCTATCAGGTCTTCATCATCACTCATGAGCATTTCACCCAGAACAGAAAAAACAGCACTACCTCCAAAGGGAATGGGGGTATCAGCGCGGAAAATATTTCTATTCGATCAGTGCGTCAAGAGTTTTTTTAATTAGTTGCTATTTCGCTGAAAGGCTTGCAGCACAGGGCTTTCACGCTGTTGTAACAATCGAAAATCCTGCTCGGTATCCAAATCGGAAATAGTCTCAATTTTTCCGTAACTTAAGCCTTTTTTCTTAAAGACTTTCTCAACTTGTTCACAGACCGATGCGGAACCCCAGGCAATGTCTTCACTTAAATCGGGCACTTTCGTATTAGCTGCAATCAAAACAAAACCACCGTCCAGAGCGGGCTGAATAGCAATCTCCTTACCGGACTTGAGAATTTGTTCCGCCTGGTACAGATGGGTAATTTCCTGCAGCGGGCAATCGGTTCCAATCAGAACGGCCCTGTCCCCCTGACTAACCGCACATCGCAACGCGTACTCCATACGCTGTCCCAGATTGGCGCCCTGTTGATAAAAAATCTCGAGGTCGGAACGCCGATAAATTTCCGCCAGAGGGCCAGAGTGCAGATCTTCGCTTTGAGGGGGTTCAGACAACCAGAGTTCAACCGGGCCGGAAGACCAGTCTTGCGCCAGAGATAAAGCGTGGTCGATAAGGCAGTAATGCAACCTCAAACATGCCTCGGCACCGAGCAAAGTCTGCAGGCGGGTCTTCACCTGTCCCAGCCGGGGCAGTTTGGCAAAAATAATGAGTCGGGTTTTGGCCACCACTGGCGACTTACCTCCCATACCATTGCGCAAGGCGTGAAGGAGCGACACCAAAACGATAGGCACTGCGCAAAAACCACATCAAAAGCACGGTTTTCACAACACCCCTGTGCTGCCAGCGTCGGCTTGAGGTAGTAACAGGACTGCGAAAGCGGCGCGCGGGCCAGCTTTTACGCAAGCGATAACTGAGGGCAATATCCTCCATTAGCTCAACCTCGGGGAATCCCCCCAGCGCGCGAAAATATTCGGAATCAATGATTTGTGCCTGATCTCCGCTGGCACCTGAAGTAATGGTCGTGCGCAGATTAATGCTTTTTTCAATAATACGACACCAGAACTGCTCACCGGTAAGTTTTACAGGGGAAAACCCCCATACCGGCCGGCTTTCACACCACCAGTCGAATTCGGCAGCAAAATTTTCCGGCAGACAAGTATCGGCATGAAGGAACATCAGATAGTGCCCACTGGCATGCCGGGCGCCGGCGTTCATTTGTCGCGCTCTTCCACGCTCTGACTGAACCAGGCGCACGGGACGGCTCTCGACAATGGCCCGGCTATTGTCGCTACTGCCACCGTCCACCACTATTACCTCGGCCCCGGCAGGCAGCCTTTGACACAGCTCGGTTAGAAAAACATCCAGACTGGCGGCTTCGTTGAGTACCGGAACCACCACAGACAGCGAAAGGTCGTGCATCAGCTCGTCAGGCGAGTGCTCCGCCACAGCTGCTTCCCTGCCCGGCAGTACAGCCGTAACAATGTTCGCCTATGGTGATATCCATTCCCGCAAAGTCGGTGCGCAAAACTTCCGAAATATGTAACCGGTTGGATTCAGAAGCGATCAGGTCACCTGCCGCATTTATTGCTGAGCGCTGTAAAGGCATTTCCAGCATCTGATTAAAATCACAGTCATACAGATAACCCTGCCAGTCCACGGAAAGAGTGGATCGACACATCAGGCCATCAAGGTTTGCTGGTGTAAAACTGTTTTTCAGCAGGGTCATATACTCATTGTATTTTCCCTTGGCCATCAGCTGGGCACCAAAGCGCTGGATCGGCATATTGGTAATGGTGAAGAGCTTGTTAAAAACGATGCCACTTTCATCAAACAAATGCTCTTTGTAGTCCATTTCCAGCTTCTTCTGAGCCGGTGGCAAAAATGCCCCGTTGGGGTTATAGACCAAATGAAGACTCGGGCCGCCCTCTTTGCCATAGCCCCTTTTGTTCAAGGCCTGCAAAACCTCCACGCTTTTTTCAAAAACCCCGCGACCGCGTTGTTCACGAACGTTAACCTCTGAATAACAGGGCAAGGAAGCCACCACGGTAACTTGCTGCTCGGCCAGAAAATCGAGCAAGTCTTCTTGTCCAGGTTCCAGAGCCACGGTGAGATTACAGCGATCAATTACCTCTATCCCGGCCTGCCTTGCCACTTTTACCAAATCGCGAAATCGCCAGTGCAATTCGGGTGCTCCGCCCGTCAGGTCCAGGGTCTGGATCGGTTGACTCTCAAGAAACTCCATGACGGTTTCGATCAGGGAATCATCCATCATCTCGGTGCGATTTGGCCCGGCATTCACATGGCAATGACTACAGGTCATATTGCATAGGTAACCCAGGTTGATCTGAAGCGTATCAATCTGGTGACGGCTGATGGTTGGAAAATCCGTCGGTAAGAGAAGTGGTCGAGTATCCTGCATTAATTCCCCAATGTATGCTTTTAACTTTAGTGTTCCGCAGAGCCAAAGATGCCCTACTCTTCTATAGTGGTTTTAACCGGTGCCGGCATATCTGCCGAATCCGGACTAAAAACCTTCCGAGACAACGATGGACTTTGGGAAGGCCACTCAGTACTAGACGTAGCAACACCCGAATCGTTTCACCACAATCCAAAATTAGTAAATACTTTTTACAATCAGCGCAGAGCGCAGCTGCTGGGAGGTGATGTGCATCCTAACTCAGCGCACCTGGCACTTGCAGTCTTTGAAACAAAGTTTAAGGGTGAATTTACTCTGATCACCCAAAATGTTGACGATTTACACGAGCGGGCCGGGTCCAGAGAACCGCTCCACATGCACGGCAGCCTGCTGCGAGCCAAGTGTCAATTCTGCCAGCACTCATTCGAAATACGACACGACCTTAATCACAACAAGAATTGCGGTCGCTGCAACCGTCGCGGAGCTCTGCGCCCCGATATAGTCTGGTTTGGCGAAATGCCTATGCATATGCACCTTATCGAACAACGCATTATGGCCTGTGATCTGTTTATATCCATTGGCACTTCTGCAGCGGTGTATCCAGCGGCTGGTTTCAGCGATCTGGCCAGACAGTGCGGTGCAAAAACAGTTGAACTGAATCTGGCCCCCTCCGCTAAAAGCGCGTATTTCTCCGAGTCTGTTCTCGGGCCGGCTACCCGACTGGTACCTGAGTATTTCTCAGGGCTTATCGATCAAGCGGGCTGATTAGTGAACGGCCTTGTCATCGCTGACGGAGCCGCCCATACAAGCCGGGGATGCCGGAGAGTCAAGTGTTTCATCCCACTCGTCCGGGCCGTAGGTATGCAAAGCCAAAGCATGAACAGGGTTGCCGATCAAATCTTTGAGCAAAGCGTAAACCTTCTGGTGACGCTGTACCTGCCTCAAACTTGCAAACGCCTCTGCCACTACGACAATACGGAAATGCGTTTCCGAGTTCTCGGGCACAGAGTGCATGTGACTCTCGTTTTCAACGGTTAAATAAACCGGTGACAAGCCTTCCGCAAGTCGATTTTGTACCATTTCCTGAACCTGCCCAATTGACTCTGACACAATCCTTACTCTCTCTGGATAAATTCGTTAATTTTATGATCTTAAAATAGCCCTTTACCTTGACGGCAAAGCGTGGCTTTCCTATAGTGCGCGCCTTCAAACGACGCGCTTGTAGCTCAGCTGGATAGAGTACCTGGCTACGAACCAGGTGGTCGGAGGTTCGAATCCTCCCAAGCGCGCCATTTTTTACCTGTCTCTCTCCGAACGCAACGCTTTGTACATACTCTATCAGTGCGTTCACCTGAAAACCAAACCCGCGACACGGCAAAGTGACACATCCGGGAATCAGTGATTTTAATCCCCCTGAAAAGCATTTGATTGCAAAGTGTTCAGCACCAGCTTCCGTTTTTTTAGCTGTATTTAACCTATATTATTATTGTCTCTTGCCCAAAGGCGGTTAACAGCTCAGTATTTCCAAAGATAAATTCGGGAGAGGAAGAATGACAATTTTCTTGGGTGTATTAGCGGTACTTATTATCTTGGGAATAATTTATCTCGCCTCTATTCCCGGCACGTATGAGATTCGGGTCAGTAAAAGCCTACCGGCCGATCAGGATCGCATTTTCGACAAAATTATCGATCTTGAAAGCTGGCCGGAATGGTCGCCCTGGCTGATGCACGAACCGGACTGTCCCCTGAGCTATCAGGGCAATGTCAAAGAAGTCGGCGGCAGCTACAGCTGGGATGGTGAACGTATAGGTG
>JBFHKI010000160.1:0-5343 GCA_041595415.1 Pseudomonadales bacterium
CTGTCCGACGGTATCGCTGTAATCGCCGAGCTGGACGGTGAAAAAAATGAACACCTGTTCTCCTCGCGTTTTGCCTGCCCGGTTTGTGATTACAGTCTGAACGAACTGGAACCGCGCCTGTTTTCCTTTAACAATCCGGTGGGCGCATGTTCCAGTTGTGACGGCTTGGGGGTTACCCAGTTTTTTGACGAGCAGAAAATCGTGCTATACCCGGAAGCCAGTATCGCCGAGGGCGCAATTCGCGGCTGGGACCGTCGCAACCTCTATTACTATCAGATGCTCAGCTCGCTGGCCAAACACTACAAATTCAGCCTTGAGGTACCCTTTGAGTCTCTCAGCGAAGAGCAAAAGAATGTTGTGCTCCAGGGTACAGGTGACGAGCAAATCGATATCACCTATATCAATGATCGAGGCGATACCTACAAAAGACGCCACCGGTTTGAGGGCATTATCCCCAATTTCACCCGCCGCTATCGGGAGACGGAATCCGAATCGGTGCGCGAAGAACTGGGCAAGTATATGACCACCAGCTCGTGCCAGCAGTGTGGCGGCTCGCGCCTCTGCCTGGAAGCGCGTAATGTTTTTGTAAAAGATTCAACCCTGCCCAGCATTACCGCCCTCAGCGTAGAACAGGCCGTGGCCTTCTTTAAAAATCTGAAGTTGGAGGGCAACCAACAGGCCATCGGCCAGAAGATTCTCAAGGAAATCGGTGACCGGCTCTACTTTCTGGCCGATGTCGGCCTCGGTTATTTAAGCCTTGACCGCAGTGCCGATACTCTGTCTGGCGGTGAAGCCCAGCGCATCCGTCTGGCCAGCCAGATAGGTGCCGGTCTGGTCGGTGTTATGTATGTTCTGGACGAACCCTCTATCGGGTTGCACCAGCGTGACAACGAACGTCTGTTAGGCACGCTGCAACGCCTGCGCGATCTGGGTAATACGGTAATTGTGGTAGAGCACGACGAAGATGCCATTCGCGCCGCGGATTATGTAATTGATGTCGGTCCGGGCGCCGGGGTCCACGGCGGCCATGTAGTAGCCCAAGGCAGCGTGGAGGACATTGTTCTCTGTGAAGACTCCCTGACCGGTGACTACCTCAGCGGTCGTCGTCAGATCAACGCGCCCGAGAGCCTGCCTATCCCCGAGGCCGACAAGTGGCTGAGCCTGAAAGGGGCGAGGGGCAACAACCTGAAAAACATCGACCTGAAATTGCCGGTGGGACGTTTTACCTGTATTACCGGAGTATCGGGCTCGGGCAAATCGACCCTGATCAATGACACCCTCTACCCCCTCGCCGCTACCGCACTCAACAAGGCCACCACCCTCAAGGCCGCCGCTTACGATGAAATCCAGGGGCTGGATCAGTTTATCAATTGCGTAGATATCGATCAGAGCCCCATCGGCCGGACTCCCAGATCCAATCCGGCTACCTATACCGGTCTGTTCACCCTGATCCGAGATATCTTTTCGGAAACCCAGGAGGCCCGTGCCCGAGGTTACAAACCGGGGCGTTTCAGTTTTAACGTTAAGGGCGGACGCTGTGAAAAGTGCCAGGGTGACGGCCTGATCAAGGTAGAAATGCACTTTTTACCCGATGTCTATGTGGTATGTGAAACCTGCAAGGGCAAACGTTATAACCGCGAGACACTCGAGGTGACCTTCAAGGGCAAGAACATACATCAGGTTCTGGATATGACCATTGAGGATGCTCTGGAATTTTTTGACGCCGTGCCATCCATCAAGCGTAAGCTGGAAACACTGATGTCAGTTGGCCTGAGTTACGTCAAACTGGGACAGTCGGCCACGACTCTTTCCGGCGGCGAGGCGCAGCGCGTCAAACTGGCCAAGGAGCTGGCGAAAAGAAATACCGGGCAAACCCTTTATATATTGGATGAACCGACAACCGGCCTGCACTTCCAGGATATAAAATTGCTACTGGACGTATTGCACAAGCTGCGCGCCGGCGGCAATACCCTGGTAGTTATCGAACACAATCTGGACGTTATAAAAACCGCCGACTGGATCGTCGACCTTGGCCCGGAAGGTGGATCTGGGGGTGGCCAGATAATTGCCGAAGGCACACCGCAGCAAGTGGCTGAAGTCAAAGAATCTGCCACCGGATACTTTTTGCAAAAAATCTTAGGCTGAATTCTGCCGGCAAAAATCCGGACATAAAAAAACCGCGGATATACCGCGGTTTTTTTATGTAAGACGCGCTTACAGCTGGTCTTTATGGCTAGCCAGGTAGGAAGCAACACCAGCGGCATCAGCTTTCATACCCTCATCACCCGAGTTCCAGCCTGCGGGACAAACTTCACCGTGCTCCTGATGGAAAGCCAGTGCGTCTACCATTCGCAGCATTTCGTCAACGTTACGGCCCAGAGGCAGATCGTTGACTACCTGGTGCCGTACTGTACCTTCTTCGTCAATCAGGAAGGAACCACGGAAGGCAACACCACCTGCAGACTCAACGTCATAGTCTTTGGCAATCTGGTGCGTGATATCGGCAACCAGAGAATACTTGACCGGGCCAATATCGCCCTGATCGACCGGCGTATTACGCCAGGCGTTGTGTGAAAACTGGGAATCGATAGAAACACCGATCACCTCTACTCCGCGCTTGCTGAATTCTTCAAAGCGGTTATCGAATGCAATAAGCTCTGACGGACAGACAAAGGTGAAATCCAGTGGGTAAAAGAAGATTACAGCTTTCTTGCCTTTAATTACCTGACTGAGCTGAAAATCGTCGACGATTTCACCTGAGCCAAGTACAGCGGCTGCGGTAAAATCCGGTGCTGGTTTTCCTACTAAAACTGACATCAATAAACCTCCAAATAGAATCAAACAGTATTTTGGCCGACAGTGCCGGCAGGTCATAGATAGTATTGGTATATGAACTAATAGCTAATATATTTTTCTTATAGACTGATGCAACGCAAACTATAATTTGCCTTCCGGCCTCCTAAATATGGACAAACTCGGTGCGCCTATTACAATGCGCACCTACTTTATAAACCGTGACCTGAATGGATCTCCCTCTTAAACCAGCAGAACAATCCTCTTATACAGATGAGGAAATTCGTCAACATCCTACCGGCCTGGTGTTCGGCCCCGGACGCCCTCAACTTCCCGTTAAAGAAATGCTCATGGTCGATCGTATCATCGAGATCAGCCGGGACGGGGGCACCTACGGCAAAGGTCACCTGATAGCCGAGATGGATATTGACCCGGAACAGTGGTTCTTCAAATGCCACTTTCCCGGTGATCCGGTAATGCCCGGCTGTCTGGGTTTGGACGCTCTCTGGCAAATGGTGGGGTTCTATCTTGGCTGGCTGGGACACCCCGGTCGCGGCCGAGCACTCGGAGTAGGCGAAGTTAAATTCACCGGCCAGGTAATGCCAACGGCCAAAAAAATCACATACCGCATCAATTACTCTCGCGTTGTCGCCAGAGGACTGGTAATGGGTATTGCCGATGGCACCGTGGAAACCGAAGAGGGAATTATCTATTCGGCCAAGGGCTTGAGAGTTGGTCTGTTTTCCGCAGACTGACGACCAATCTGGTATCCTTACGAACGCTTTTTGTAACGACTTTTACAACGATAACACAGGCTAATTATGAGAAGAGTAGCTGTCACTGGCATGGGTATAGTTTCATGCTTGGGGAACGATATTGACACCGTCGCGGATTCACTGCGCAACTTGAAAGCAGGCATTGCCTTTAATCAAGAGCAAGCGGATTTGGGCTTTCGCAGCCAAATCGGCGGTAAGATAGACATTGACACTTCAGAACATATTGACCGCAAGATACTGCGCTTTATGGGCGACGCGGCTGCCTATGCCTATATCGCCATGGATCGCGCCATTCAAGATTCAGGCTTAACTGAAGAGCAGGTTTCCAACGAGAAAAGCGGCATTATCATGGGCTCGGGCGGTACATCCTGTGCCAGTCAGGTGGAATGCGCCGACATCATTCGCACCAAGGGCGTAAAACGCGCCGGCCCTTACCGGGTTACCCAGATCATGGGCAGCACCGTTTCAGCCTGCCTGGCAACCCCTTTCAAAATCAAGGGTGTGAACTATTCCATTTCTTCCGCCTGTGCCACCAGCTCCCACTGTATCGGCAATGGCGTAGAGCTGATTCAAAGCGGCAAACAGGATATTATCTTTGCCGGTGGTGGTGAAGAATCCCACTGGAACCTGACTGGCTCCTTTGACGCTATGGGCGCCCTGTCTTCAAAATACAACGATACTCCGGAAACCGCTTCGCGCCCTTATGACGCTACTCGCGACGGTTTTGTTATCTCTTCTGGCTCAGGCTGCCTGGTGCTGGAAGAGTGGGAACACGCCAAAGCCCGCGGCGCAAAAATCTATGCGGAAATCGTCGGCTACGGTGCAACCTCCGATGGCTACGATATGGTCGCCCCTTCCGGCGAAGGCGCTGAACGCTGTATGAAACAGGCCATGGCAACTGTCGACGGCGACATCGATTACATCAATACCCACGGAACCAGTACGCCGGTTGGCGACACTGCCGAATTAAAAGCTATCAAAGCGGTATTCCCCGGCAAAGTTCCCTTTATCAGTTCGACCAAGGCACTCTCCGGCCACTCTCTGGGCGCCGCAGGCGTGCATGAAGCCGTTTTCAGCCTGATCATGATGGAGCAGGGCTTCCTCGCCGGATCGGCCCATATCGAAGAGCTGGATCCGGATGCCGAAGGCCTGCCCATTCTGCGTGAAACCATCGACAAGCCTGTTGAACGCATTATGAGCAACAGCTTTGGATTTGGCGGAACCAACGCTTGCCTGGTATTCCAGAAAGTCTAGATCCACCGGATTCGGGCAATTTTAAAGGGCGCTCTCAGGGCGCCCTTTTTATTGTCTAAAACAATTGCCGATTCTTACCAACTTCCCTTGACCCGCCGCAGTGCACTTCCTATAATCCGCGCCCTCAAGTGAAGGGCTGTCTTGGCCAGTCACTCGAAAGTCACGGCTTACCAGAAGCCCTGACACTAAAACCGAACTATTGCGGGGTGGAGCAGTCTGGTAGCTCGTCGGGCTCATAACCCGAAGGTCGTTGGTTCAAATCCAGCCCCCGCTACCAAATAAACAAGCCTCACTTTTGTGGGGCTTTTTTATTGGTCCTGAGGGTTGCGCGAAGAACCAACCGGTTCATTAATTACGAAAGTAATTAACAACAAGCGAAGCGAAACCCCTAGGGTTGTAAAGCCCCAAAGCCGTTCTGATTCAATCCAGCCCAGAAATGCAACCAGACCGGGCTCAACTCTCCTTCCGGCGCAGCCGCTGAAGGTCGTTAGTGCAAATCCAGCCCCCGCTACCAATAAAC
>JBFHKI010000161.1:0-5337 GCA_041595415.1 Pseudomonadales bacterium
CCAGATACCATCTATTCCGGGCAGGATAAATATCACTCAATATTCTGAATCTGCTCCCGAATTTGCTCGATCAGCACCTTCATCTCCACGGCGATATTGGTCTGGCTGAGGCCTTGTGACTTGGAGCCCAGGGTGTTGGCTTCGCGGTTGAGTTCTTGCATCAAAAAGTCGAGTTTGCGGCCCATGGGTTTGTTGCTGGCGACCAGTTCGTCAATTTGATCCAGGTGGGCGTTGAGGCGGTCGATTTCTTCTTCCACATCCATTTTTTGCGCCAGCATGACCAGTTCCTGTTCAAGCCGGTCCTGGTTGATTTCAGCTTGGATGTCAGCCAGACGTTGACGCAGTTTTTCTTCCTGAAGGGCGCGGATATTGGGCACTACTTCAACCAGTTGTGCGGTCAGGCTTCTGAGCTTGGCGGTGCGAGTCATAACCTCTTTGCCCAGAACATTACCCTCGCGTTGGCGCGATGCATTGAGCAGGGACAGGCACTCTTCTATTGCCGAGGTGGTGAGCTCCTGCAGGGCTTTTTCGTCGATTTCTTCGCTGCCAAGCACGCCGGGCAGTTGTAGCACATCAATGGGGTTTATCGGCTGGCTGGATTCGGTCAGTTCGGCCAGTTCATTGGCGGCCTTGATATAGGCTTTGGCGATGTTTTGGTCGAGCTGAAGTTCGGCGGCGGAGTTGTGGGCGGTTTTCAGGCTGATGTTGCATTCAACCTTGCCGCGCGTCAGCGAGCCGCGAATCTGTTCGCGCAGCTGATGCTCACAAGAGCGCAGGCTCTCCGGCATACGGAAACTGAGGTCCAGAAACCTGTGGTTAACGGACTTCAGTTCACAGACAACATTTCCCCAGCTGGCGCTGTGATCGGTGCGGGCAAACCCGGTCATGCTCTTTGGCATTGGCAACTCCAGAAAATAATTGGGTCAGTATAGCTGATCAAAGCGGTTTTGAATTCTGCGCAATGGCTTGGGTCGAGGCTATAATCGCGGTTCACTTGAAGAGAGATCCCTTATGCAACGTCCCAGCGGCCGCCGCCCGGAACAATTACGTAGCGTGAAAATCACGCGCAATTTCACCCAGCATGCCGAAGGTTCGGTATTGATTGAGGTGGGTAATACCAAAGTTATCTGTACCGCTTCGGTTGAAGAATCGGTGCCCCGTTTTTTGCGCGGCAAGTCCCAGGGTTGGGTAACGGCTGAATACGGCATGTTGCCTCGCTCGACCGGTGAGCGTATGCAGCGTGAGGCCGCCCGTGGCAAGCAGTCGGGTAGAACCCAGGAAATTCAGCGTTTGATTGGCCGCTCGCTGCGTGCTGCCATTGATATGAAAGCTCTGGGCGAGCGCTCCATCACGGTGGATTGCGATGTGATTCAGGCTGACGGCGGAACCCGCACGGCCTCCATTACCGGTGCCTGCGTGGCCTTGGCCGATGCCTTGAATGGTCTGGTAGCCAAGAAGAAGCTGTCCGCCAGCCCGCTCAAACACATGATTGCTGCGGTTTCTGTGGGTGTGTATGAGGGAATTCCAGTGCTGGATCTGGATTATCCAGAGGATTCAAAAGCCGGCACCGATATGAATGTGGTTATGACGGAATCCGGTGGTTTTATCGAGATACAGGGCACAGCTGAAGACGGCACCTATTCCGGTGAGGAGCTGCAGACTATGTTGGGTTTGGCAAAACAGGGCATAGGCCAGCTGGTGCAAATTCAGAAAATGGCTTTGAGTCAGTCTTAAGGAGGAGCAGTTATGTCCAGCTTGCAGGATTATCAGCGGGAGTTTATTGAGCTTTCGCAGAAATATCAGGCACTGAGTTTTGGTGAGTTCGAGCTTAAGTCGGGGCGTATCAGCCCCTACTTTTTTAATGCCGGAAAATTCAATTCCGGTGGCGCCTTGAGTCAGCTCGGCGCCAGTTATGCCGATGCCATTGTGGCCCGGGGTATAGAGTTCGATTTTCTGTTTGGCCCGGCCTACAAGGGCATTCCGCTGGCGGCGGTAACCGCTGCGGCCCTGTTTGAGCGCCATGGTCTGGATGTGCCCTATTGTTTTAATCGCAAAGAGGCCAAGGATCACGGTGAGGGCGGTGTCTTTGTCGGGGCCGCTCCGGCCGGCCGCGGTTTGATTGTCGACGACGTTATCACCGCCGGTACCGCAATCCGTGAGGCGATCGGTTTGCTTGAGGGGGCGGGTGCTCAAGCGGCGGCCGTTATGATTGGTCTGGATCGTAAAGAGCGTGCCGCTAATTCAGATCTGTCTGCGGTTATGCAGTTGCAGGCTGAGTCGTCAATTCGGGTGGAATCTATTGTGTGTCTCGATGATATTCGACAAT
Source organism: Pseudomonadales bacterium (assembly GCA_041595415.1). Lineage (GTDB taxonomy): Bacteria > Pseudomonadota > Gammaproteobacteria > Pseudomonadales > GM7GCV1 > JABJGI01. The sequence continues at coordinate 2,327 of JBFHKI010000161.1, forward strand.
ATTTATCGGCAGGTTCGGATTTGAACTTGCTCGACAAAATTGAGAAATATCAGGAAACCTACGGAGTCTGAAAATGTTTGCTGCGCGCACCGGGATGATTCTTTGCCTTTCTTTGTTGGCCTCAATGGTCTGGGGACAGGAGTTTTATCGCTATAAGGACGCAGAAGGGCGCACCGTGCTGGATACCAAAATACCGGGGCAATACGTGAACTCCGGTTACGATGTATTGGATTCCAGCGGTCGGCTGGTGGAGACGGTTCCACCGGTCGAAGAAGAAAAATCTCTGGAAGCGGTGCAGGCCAATCAGATTGCCGATCGGGCCTTATCGGATCAGGTGTTGCTGAGCAGCTATTCCCGCGTAGAGGAAATTGAGGCCCACCGTCAGCGCAAGGTGGATGCCATGGAGCGCGAGATCAGTATTATTGAAACCGATCAGCGCGTCGTCCAAATTGAAATCGACAAGGCGCTGCAGGAGAAAGCCGACTTTGAGGAAGGCAACCGGGATGTGCCAGAAGAGGTGCTTGGCTTGATCGACGAGCTGCGCCTGACTATGGCCCAGCTGGAAGAGCAGCTTGAGCGTCGCCGGGCCGAGATTATTGAAGTGGAGAATGAATTTACCGGTAAGGCAGACCGCTTCAGGCAGCTAAAGGCTGAACTGCAAACCCGGCAATAACCTGCAGGTTTGTTTTAGACCGGCGCGCTTATTTTAAACAGAGACTTTGACAGGGCCGACCACTGCGCTTCCCAGTTTTCTGTTGGTTTTGTACTAAAACCGCTGCGAACGTACTGCAAAATCTTGCCGTCCAGATAAAGGGTTATCAGGTTGACGCTGGCCGATAGACCGAAGGGTGTTCGCAATGACTCTTGCAGATCGGCTTCTCTGAGTACCTGTCTTATGGTGGTCTCCAGTCGCGCAAATATTTGTTTGACGCGCTGTTGTAAACGCTGATCTTCACCCATTAAAGCATCACCTACCAGAAGACGGCAGATGCCCGCGTTGGATTCGGTAAAGGCCAATACCAGATGGATAATTCGGGGGCAGCGCTCCAGAGCCGATGATTCATTCTTCAGGATGGTGTTTATACGGCTGAAAAGGGACTCTTCCACAAAATCCAACAAGCCGTCATACATCTTGGCCTTGCTGGGGAAATGCCGATACAGGGCCGCCTCCGAAACGCCAATTTTTTCTGCCAGACTGGCCGTGGTGATGCGGCCGCCATTGTCGTCTTCCAGCATGTGCACCAAAGTTTCGAGAATTTCCTGACGGCGATGGCCGCGTCGTTTCTGGGTGGCTGCTGTGGTCACTTGGGCTCCTCGGCAGAGACTACTTTTTTGTGGGTAATAAGGGTTCCAACACCGGCATCGGAGAATATCTCCAACAGCACGGCGTGATGTACCCGGCCATCGATGATGTGGGCCGACTGTACGCCTCCGGCAACGGCGTCCAAAGCGGATTGAACCTTGGGCAGCATGCCACCGCTTATGGTGCCGTCCTTGACCAGCTCATCCACTACCTGAGTGGTCAGGCCGGTCAATACCTCACCTTGGGCGTTTTGTATGCCCGGTACATCGGTGAGCAATATCAACTTCTCGGCCTGGGTTACCTCGGCAATTTTGCCGGCCACCAGATCGGCGTTGATATTGTAGGAGTCGCCATTGGCGCCTACGCCGATTGGGGCGATAACCGGAATAAAGTCGCTGTTGATCAGGGTGTCCAGTACGCGTTTGTTTACCTGGGCTACTTCGCCCACGTGGCCGATATCTATAATTTCCGGTGCGTTCATTCCCGGGGTGTTTTTGGTTACTTTCAAGGGTCGGGCGGTTATCAATCGGCCATCTTTACCGGTGACACCAATGGCCGATCCGCCAGCGCTGTGGATCAGATCGACAATTTCCTTGTTGACCTTGCCGCCCAGTACCATTTCGACCACGTCCATTGTGCGGCGATCGGTGACGCGCATACCTTCAACAAAGCTGGTTTCTATATTCAGCGCCCCCAGCATCTGGCCGATTTGCGGGCCACCACCGTGTACCACAATGGGGTTTATCCCGATCAGCTTGAGCATCACCATGTCACGGGCGAAGCTGGATTTCAGCGTCTCGTCGATCATGGCATTGCCGCCAAATTTTATTACCAGGGTTTTGCCCGAAAACCTTTGAATATAAGGCAAAGCCTCGGTCAGTACTGAAGCAAATTGCTGGGGTTTTTCAATATTTAAAGACATAGCTTCCTAAAAGGGTAATGGTAGTTCAGGGTTTAGTTTCGCAAATTCGCTTCGGACTTTATTTTGTATCTCCGTCAGCGCTTGCTGGGTGGCGCCTTCAAAACGAACCGAGAGTTTGGGGCCGGTATTGCTGACGCGAATAAGCGCCCAGGCACCCGGATACTCGATACGTAATCCGTCTATTTCTATTAATCGGGCATTCGTAAAATCGGCATTTTGACGGAAGTTGTTAAATATGGGGATTTTTTCTTCATCACCGACGGTGATTTCCAGTTCTTCAGTTGCCGGCAGGTTGGGGAAATCTTGCAGAATTTCATTCAGAGGTTGGTTGTAGAGGCGGATTATCTCCGCCAGTCGGCATGCGGCATAAATACCGTCGTCAACGCTGTTCCAGCGGTCCTGGAAAAAGTAGTGACTGCTGTATTCACCACCCAACAAAGCACCGCTCTCTCTGACGCGGTTCTGGATAAAGGTGCGACCGGATTTTTCCATAATGGGTTTGCCACCCCATCGGGCCAGATTGGCGGCTACCTGTCGAGAAGCTTTAACATCAAAGACCAGGCTGGCGCCGGGCGAGTTGAGCAGTATGTCCTGGGCAAAAAATTGGTAGAGCTGGTCCGGAGAAATAGCCTGTCCCAGATTGTCCACCGCCACCACGCGGTCGCCATCGCCGTCCAGGCCAATACCAAAATGGCAACCCGTTTCTACAACAGTGCCACAGAGCGCTTTCAGGTTTTTCGACTGGCAGGGATCTGGCCCGTGATTGGGGAAGTTGCCGTCGACCTC
>JBFHKI010000162.1:0-5336 GCA_041595415.1 Pseudomonadales bacterium
TCGACCAGGACTGACCGGCAAAATGGGCAGCTAATTTCTACAGACATAAAAAAGGCCACTGAATAGTGGCCTTTTTTATGTTGCCTGACTTTAGTTATCCAAAGTAAAGCGGCACAGAAGCGTATTGTCTATTTCGAGATCTTCGCCCCAAATCAGCTTGGCTTCGGGCAACCAGCTGTAGTTTGAATAACCACCATGAGGACGAACTTGCTGGGCACTGTGTTCAATGGCATTTTGCCAATCGGAATCATCAAAAGCCGGCTCGGTCCAACCTTCCGGCTCCGGAAGGATATTGGCCTGGCAGGTAGAAATATCACTGGCGCAGCTTGGATTCAGTGGCGCCTGGTGGATAACTTTGCAGAGCCATTCGTCGCTGCTTGAGGCAATCATTTCACCGGCTTCATTAAAAAACTCGGCAATAAAACCGCCATCACCCATTTGTTGTCGATGGCTACCGATATATTCAAAACCGCTATCGTTTTCTTTGTAATCGGCAATATGCACGGCGATTTGGGCGGGCAAATCGGCGCTAAAACTGAACACCTCGGCATTAAAAGAACGCTCTGTGGTGAGTGGCACCGGATCGGTCATAACCACCTCTCCATCCACATAGAATTCAAACCAGTTATCTGCCCAAAGTTGCACACTGATGTTTTCTTCTGCGGATGCAGTGGACGCGGCCGCCAATAAAACACTTGAAGCAATACCAGAACCGAGAATAGCTTTTATTGTTTTGTTCATAACAGGTGATCGTCAGAAGTTAAAATGTGGCCAAATTATATAGTTTTAAACAGAAAGACTTCACTAAATAAGATTTTATCTTGTTAACTAAGCTGAAGACTGTGAAGGCAAGCCTGGTATTTGACCAGTCCCTCAATCATCTTCCGGGCCTATCCACAAAAAGGGGTTATACGCCAGCTCCCAAAGGTGTCCGTCGGGATCTTTGAAATAACCGCTATAACCACCCCAGAAGACCTTTTGTGGGCTCTTGACCAGTGTTGCTCCTGCATCCAGCGCCTGCTGCATTTGGGCGTCAACATCCGCTTCCGAACCCAGATTATGCGCCAGTGCGAAGCTGTTAAACCCGGAACCCTGAGGCTCTACCCCGGCATCTTTGGCCAGAGCCGCTCGACCGTAAAGGCCCAGCCAGGTGCCGTTCAGCTCAAAAAAGGCTACCTCTTGTTCTTCGCCTCTGCGAGGCAGCCCCAAACCATTCTGGTAAAAATCAATAGCCCGCTCAAGGTCATCCACACCGAGGGTGATCATACTGATACGGGGTTTCATGTTTTATATTTTCCGTCCAGCCTGAGGCTGACTGATCTGATCCATATCAACCAGATTCCAGGGCATACCATCATTGCGGTATATACGCTTATTGAGATCCGGATAATCACCAACATCGTTCGCCAGTCTCTGGCCGACCACAATACATTTCAAAAGGCTATCGCCTGTGTTCTGCAGGCTATGGGCCAGGCCGCCAGCAGGGTAACCGATAAAATCACCCGCCTTGACCGAAAAGATGGTGTCACCGATGCGAGCTTCCGCTTTACCTTCAAGAATATAAACGCACTCATCTTCATGATGGTGCATATGAAATTCGGTGCTCAAATCCCCCGGTGCCACCTCGATAATATGGAAGCCAAACCCCGTCAGGCCTGTAAGGTCACCCAGTGACTTGTTGATACGCCTGGCTTTTTCATTCAGAAAGTGGGTTTTCTCCAACCCCTTAAACTCTTCGATTTCTTCACTGCTGACAATATATTTGTCCATCATCCACTAACCCCTGTCACTGTTCCTGATATATATCCGGCTTCCAGATCTCCATAAAATACTCCGGTTTGGCCAGCGGCACAAAGCCACTTTTTTCGTAGAGCTTGTGCGCGTCTGCCGTCGCCAACAAAATACGCCGCAAACCTTGTAAATCCGGGTGAGCAAGCAGTGTATCCATCAGGTATTTACTCAGCCCCCTACCCCGAAATGCCTCGTCGATATATACATCTGAAAGATAGGCAAAGGTGGCACGGTCGGTGATCATTCGGGCAAAACCCACCTGCTGGCCCGTATCGCTAAAAATCCCAAAACAGAGGCTGTGTTGCAAACTTTTTTGCAGAGCTTCCAGGGGAATGCCTTTGCCCCAGTAGGATTCGGAAATAAACCGGAAAATCACCTCGATATCCATATCCTCAAGATCATCACTGATATAAAAACCTTTGACCAAAATATATTACCTCCAAGGTTACTGAAGTTACTTAAGTGTCGTTTTAGATTCCGGACGGCAGGTCTCGCCCGGTCAGAGGGGTCTTTACACCGGTTCCAGTTCTGTCCAGGGCTGGGTTGGCAGATCAAGCTGTATCTCCTGTCCTCCGGTGACATCACCGGAATTCAGCACAATACCCATCACACCGGTAAGGCGTAAAAGCCTGCCTTGAGCGTCCCGGCTTAAGACCGCTTTGGTCAGTCCGGCCTGATACTGATCCAGTTGAATACAGGGATTTCTCAACCCGGTGATCTCGATCACCGCTTGCCCTATCCTGAGCCGGGTTTTCAGCGGCAGGGAAATCAAATCGACTCCCCGGGTTGTGATGTTTTCGCCCAGAGTTCCCGGACCGATGCTAAACCCCTTTGATTGCAGCATCTCTATCAGCTCCAGCGGGATCAAATGCACCTGACGCAAGTTGGGCTGTTGCGGATCTTTCTTCTTGAGGAACAGATGTTGAACTTTGCTACCAAAATGGGCATCGCCCTCGACGCCTTTACCCTCAACCAGGTAAATCGAATCAACCGGTGTTTTGTGCAGGCCATTCTGTTTTTTCAGATTGACCGATACGACATCAATCATTTGGGAGTCGCTATCAGAAAGTTGGTTCATGTTGTCTCCTGTGCAGGTAATTCGATTTGCCATAACAAGCGGTTATCTCTGTTGAAGTGGCTCACCCGCATGGCTTTGCTGTCTTGATCAATCTCGACTTTCCCAAAAAACTGAAAGCCGGCGCTGGGCGGCTGGTTGGGCGGCAAATCCTCCGGCACACCGCAAAAAACCATCTCCGGGCCAAAGCTATTGTCCAGCGGTGATGGCGCAAAGGTTCCGGCGTGTAAAGGGCCGCTGATAAACTCCCAGAAGGGCGTGAAATCTTTAAATACCGCACGCTCCGGTGCGTAATGATTGGAAGCGCAGTAGTGCACATCGGCGGTAATAAAGTGCATATTGGTAATCTCTTCACGCTGTACAAAACCCAACAGCTCGGCAAATTCCAACTCGCGCCCCAAAGGTGGACCGTCGCCATTGGCACCGTTTTCCGCTATATCCGTACCCCACTCGGTGACCCATACACCAATGGGCATGTCCGAGCAGATGATTTTCCAGGTCGCCCGGGATTTCTTTAGCTCCGACTTCAACCACTGCAACTGCCTGTCGCCCATAAAGGCGGTTTCATCACCGGTTTCGGTCTGCCGGTTGCGGCTTTTCGGCCCCCGGTAGGAGCGCAGGTCGAGAAAAAACAAATCCAGCAAGGGGCCGTAATGCACTACCCGATAAATCTGCTCGGGGTCTGTGGCATCGATACGCAGCGGGTTGCAATCAAACATCGCTCTGCGGGAGTGCTCGGCCAGTAGCGAGGCGCTCTTTATTGAATACCGGTCATCATCCTGCAGTTGTTCACCGGGGTACCAGTTATTGATAACTTCGTGATCGTCCCACTGGTTGTAGACCGGAACCCGCGCATGAAAATCGCGCACATTCGAGTCGAGAAAGTTGTAGTAAAAGTTTTCGCGGAAATCCTGGGTACTTTCAGCTACCCGGGTTTTGGCCTCGACCAACAGGTTGCGCCAGATTGTCCCGTCTTCCAGTAACAGGGTTTCCGACATGGGGTTATCGGCGTATATCTGATCTCCGCTGTGTACCAGAAACTGGGGATTATGACTGAGCATGGCGGCATAGGTTTGCATGCCACCACGGCCGGTATCTATGCCATAACCCTGTCCTGCGGTGTCGCCAGACCAGCAAAAACAGACCGGGGCCGACTCGTCTCCGGCAGCTGGGGCGGTACTAAATTGGCCACTGAGAGATTCACTGAATACACCGGGATTGACCAGACTTTCCATCTGTACCCGGTAAAACCAGTTCTGCCCGGCGGGTAATCCCTGCAGAACAGCCTTGGCATTAAAATCTGTCTCCTGCAGTGCGGCGGCGCCCCGAAAACGTATTGGCGCTTTGAATTCAGGGTCCGGTGCAACATCCACCCAGAGTCGTGACGGCCGGTCGGTTCGACTCCAGATAACCGCGCCTTCAGAAGAGACATCACCACTGCTGCAACCCAGATTAAGAACGGGGCGATCCTGCGCCTGGCTGATGGATGGAGCTGCCAGCAAACCAAAACCGGCGGTGCCACACAGCTGGTTAAATTGACGACGGCTGTAGCGCATTTTGTGTTTCCGACAGTCTCAGATATCCGGCAGCTGAAAGCTTCAATCAAGACTCCGGTATATTTCATCTATCCAGATATCTTCAGTAATCTTGCTCTCGTTCCAGGGCAACCATTTTGGGTCCAGTCCCCGCGCCTGAGCCTGCTCGTTGCTCAAACCCTCGGCCTTCATCTGTCGCACCTCGGCTACGGTTTCTTCCAGCATGACCAGAAACTCTTCCACCCCGGCCTTGTCAGTCACTATTCCGTGTCCCGGTATCACAATGGTGTCTTCATCGATTTCTTCCAGAACAGCGTAGATGGTGTCGATGTAACGAAGCGCGTGGCCGCCGTGATCCAGATCGATATAGGGATACATGCGAAACACCATGGAATCCCCCATATGCACAACATTCTCACCGGTGAAGTACACCACAGCATCGCTGTCAGAATGACCTACACCATAGTGCTTGAGAGAGACCATCTCTCCGTTGATATGCAGATTGACTTGATCGGGAAAAGTAATGGTGGGCAGGCCCTGGGGTTCCAGTGCGTCGTATTCCATATTGAACAGGGGTACAACCCGATGTCCGCTGAGATACTTGCGAACGTTGTCGTGAGCAATAATATCGGCCTGATGGCCCAACAGGTTGTTGGCTCCGGAATGATCATCGTGCCAGTGGGTATTGATGATATAAGCCAGATCTTCGCCAAGGGCGAACTCATTTAGTGCAGCGGCCAGCAACTCCGCTTCATGGGGATTGCCATTGTCCACCAGCAGAATACCGTCCTCGCCTTTACTTACCGCGATATTGCCCCCCGAATTGGATACCAGGTATATGTTGCCCTTGAGATGGGTAATACGGAATGCCGGCTCCTCATGCTGCGCCAACAAAGGCTTTGCCGAAAATAGCAGCAAGCCAAAACCTACAATCA
>JBFHKI010000163.1:0-5326 GCA_041595415.1 Pseudomonadales bacterium
GACCAATCCTATAAACAACAGGAAAACCCTCGATACCAAGCCAGAGATATTGCTGTCTTGCGTGGTAAGCAGTTGGGGGTGCCCGTATTGTTGGGGTCTGCCACCCCGTCACTAGAAAGTTTGTACAACGCTGGACAGTCGAATTTCAGAAAGCTGGTTTTGAAAAAACGCATTGCGGGAGGCAAATTGCCTGATTGGCGTATTTTGGAGGGGCAGGCCAATGCCGATATGGCCGGCTTGCTGGTCGACTCGCTCAAAGCGATAGATCGGCATTTGAAGCAAGGTAATCAGGTTTTGGTCTTTATCAACAGGCGGGGGTATGCACCCTGTCTGAGATGCAGCCAATGTGGTTGGCAAGCCCGCTGCCAACAGTGTGACTCGGGCTTCACTTACCATAAAAGCTGCAACGAGTTGCGGTGCCACCGCTGTGATTTGCGAAGTGCTTTTCCCCGAAGTTGTCCCCAGTGTGGCAGTCGACAACTTGGGTTTATCGGCCAGGGTACCGAGCGAATAGCTCTGCGTTTGGGTGAGTTATTCCCCGATGTGTCCCTGGTGCGTATCGATCGGGATGCCACGCGTGGTAAAGAGGCTATGCAGCGCAAGCTGGATGAAATACATGCCTCGGGGCCAGCTATTCTGGTTGGTACCCAGATGTTGGCAAAGGGGCATCATTTTCCCAGGCTGTCACTGGTTGTGATCCTGGATGTAGATTTTGCCCTGATGAGCTCGGACTTCCGAGCTACAGAGCACCTTATGCAGCTGTTGACTCAGGTTTCTGGCCGAGCGGGACGGGAAGCGTCTGGAGCAGAGGTTCTCTTGCAAACCGAATTCGCCGGGCATCCGGTGTTGAAAGATCTGGTAGAGAATAACTATCCGGGCTTTGCCGAAAGGCTATTACAAAAACGCAGGGAATGGTCTCTGCCACCCTATACCTACCTGGCGGTTTTTCGGATTGAATCTGAAGATCTGGTTCTCGCCCAGAGCCGTCTGACGGATTTGGTTCGCTTTGCAGAACAGGCAGGCCTCAATGGTGCAGAAATCATTGGTCCCCTGCCGTCACCGACTGAGAAGCGTTCCGGCCGGTACCGCTTCCAGATTCAAATCAGTGCGGCCACCCGCTCCGTGTTGCATCGCGTTCTCGGACTGCTGGTAAGCCATATGGAGCAAGGTCGAAACCACAAAAAACTGCGTTGGCATCTGGACATTGATCCGGCAACACTGGATTGAAATAGAGAAAAGCTGTTGTTTAGATAAAGGTAGTGAAGCGCTAGAATGGCGTCGAATTATAAATCGTGGTTTGTATGGCAAAGTCTTCAGCTCGTGGAGCTTCAAAAAATTCCTCTGAAAACCAATCCGGTTTTGGATCTGGCATGTTGGTTACCGGCTTTGTGCTGGGGATTGTTGCCACTTTGGGAGTGCAATGGTTGTTGCGCACCGGGTTTGAGGAAGACAGGCAGCCTGCACAGATCGCCGATTCAGCTGAGGCGAATAGTGATTTTGAATTTTATACATTGCTGGGCAATATTGAAGTAGAAGTTCCTGAAGCCAGCAGAGTCAGCGCCGAAGAGGATGACATTATCTACTGGCTGCAAGCGGGCTCCTTCCGGGATCCCGACGATGCGGAGGAGATGCGTGTCAGTTTGCTGTTGCAAAATATGGAGGCCGAAGTAAAACCCTTTAGCCACGAGGGCACCTTGTGGCACCGCGTTATTGCCGGCCCTTTCCAGACTCGTACCAATATGAATAAAGCCAAGGAAACCCTGATTCGTTCAGGGGTAAGCCCAATTACCCTCAGAGAAAACCTGAGCGAGTAATCTATTTCGGCGGATTGCTTGAAAAATCGGCTTTCCGCCTTATCTAGTCTCTTCCGGTTGCGTGTTGTACGCGACATCACACTTACTAAAAAAACCTGTTTTGGAGTGAATTGGATGGAACAGTACCGAGGTACAACTATTGTCTCTGTGCGCCGTGGCGATACTGTCTGTATCGGCGGTGATGGACAGGTCAGTCTTGGCAATACCGTGATGAAGGGTAATGCGAGAAAGGTTCGGAGACTTTATAAAGATCAGGTAATTGCCGGGTTTGCCGGAGGCACAGCGGATGCCTTTACATTGTTTGAGCGTTTTGAAGCCAAACTGGAAGCGCATCAGGGCAATCTGGTTCGCTCTGCAGTTGAGCTGGCGAAAGACTGGCGTACGGATCGCAGTTTGCGACGCCTGGAAGCATTGCTCGCCGTAGCGGATGCGGAAAGTTCACTGATTATTACCGGCAACGGTGATGTTATTGAACCAGAGGATGATCTGATTGCCATAGGTTCAGGTGGGCCCTATGCCCAATCGGCGGCAAAGGCCCTGTTGAATAACACCGATATGGGAGCCAGGGATATTGTGGAAAAGGCTCTCGAAATCGCGGCAGATATCTGCATTTACACCAACCACAACCGCACTATCGAGGAGCTGAATACATGTCGCAAATGACCCCTCGTGAAATAGTTCACGAGCTGAATCGCCATATCGTTGGACAGGATCAAGCCAAGCGAGCGGTGGCCATTGCGCTGCGAAATCGCTGGCGACGAATGCAGATTGATGAGCCTATGCGTAGCGAAATCAGTCCGAAAAATATTCTTATGATTGGCCCGACCGGTGTGGGTAAAACAGAAATTGCCCGGCGCCTGGCAAAGCTGGCTAATGCCCCCTTTATCAAAGTCGAAGCCACCAAATTCACCGAAGTGGGTTATGTTGGAAAAGATGTTGAGTCGATAATCCGCGATCTGACCGATATGGCGATAAAGATGCAGCGTGAACAAGAGGTGGAGCGGGTCCGTTACCGCGCCCAGGATGCGGCCGAAGAGCGACTGCTGGATATCCTGTTGCCACCGGCGCGCGGCGGAGATAATGCTGAAACTGCGGATAACAATACACGCCAGATTTTCCGCAAAAAAATTCGCGAAGGTGAACTGGATGACCGGGAAATCGAATTAGCTATAGCGGCTCCCAAATTGGGCATGGAGATTATGACGCCTCCCGGTATGGAGGAAATGGCCAGCCAATTACAGGACATGTTTTCAAATATGGGCAATGGTCAGAAGCAAAATCGCAAAATGCCGCTCAAACAGGCGAAAAAACTGCTTGAAGAAGAAGAGGCGCAAAAGCTTATCGATCAGGAGTCCATCAAGGGCTCTGCACTTAAGCTGGTGGAGCAGAACGGTATTGTTTTTATCGATGAGATCGACAAAGTTGCCAAGCGTGGTGATGTGTCCGGAGCCGACGTGTCGCGCGAGGGTGTGCAGCGGGATTTGCTGCCCTTGATTGAGGGTTCAACGGTATCAACCAAGCATGGCATGGTTAAAACGGACCATATTCTTTTTATCGCATCGGGGGCTTTCCATCTCAGTAAGCCATCAGATTTGATTCCCGAGCTTCAGGGGCGTTTGCCAATACGTGTCGAGTTGGACGCTCTCACCGCGGAGGATTTCAATCGTATCCTGCAAGAGCCGGATGCCTCCCTTGCCAATCAGTACCAACAGTTGCTGGCGACTGAGGGAGTAAAACTGGAATTTACCAAAGAGGGTATTGAGCGGATTGCTGAAACGGCCTGGTCGGTCAATGAGCGAACCGAAAATATCGGTGCGAGAAGATTGCACACCCTGATGGAAAAGCTATTGGAGCAAGTTTCTTACGAATCCGCGGATATGGATGGCCAAAGTCTGGTTATTGATGCTGCCTACGTGGATGAACAGCTTCAAGCGCTCGCCGCGGACGAAGACCTGTCGAGATACATTCTCTAAATGGCAACCGAAGGCGCAGCAAAAATACCATCCAAAATTGCCGTTCGTGACGAAGGCCGCAATATGCAGTTGCAATACGCCGATGGCGAGGAAGCCCTGTTGCGGGCGGAATATCTGCGTGTGGAGAGCCCCAGTGCCGAGGTAAAGGGACATGCTGGCGTTGGTGGCACCTTGCCAGTGGGCAAGCGACACGTTCGGATAAAGTCGGTTAAACCCGTTGGTCGTTACGCCATTTCTATTGTCTTTGATGACGGCCACGATTCCGGTATTTACACATGGGAATATCTGCGCCATCTGTTTCGACAGGAAAAGCGCCTTTGGGCCGATTACTTGAAAAAGTTACAGGAGGCGGGCAAGGGTCGGGAGCCGGATGTCCAGGTGATACGTCTGATTGACCCTTCCGGCTCGCCGGATCGTATCGGCTGAAGAAGTCCTGCGGCCCTAATAGCCCAGCAGGCTCAGTGACAGAATGGCAAAACCGGTTCCCAACAGGGCGCCGGCAATCACATCCGAGACAAAATGAACCCGTAAAAAGATTCGCGACAGACCTATGGCGCTGGCCCAAAGGTACATAGGCAGAGTGGCCGCAGGAAAGAAGTGACTGACGATGCAGGCCATTAAAAAGCCGCCAGCGGTGTGCCCGGAGGGAAAACTGAACTCGTCCGAGGGGTCGTGAATACGCTCCAGGCGATCCACCACCAGATAGGGACGGCGGCGCTTGAAGGTTTTCTTCAAAACCGAATAGGTAGGTAACTCAAAGGCAAAGGCGAGAAAGCCGCAGAGAGTAACGGCCAGACCCGCTTCGCGAGAAATCAGAAGCAGCATGGCCGCCAGCAGCAGATAGGCATAACCATCGCCGGTAAAGGAGATGGCTCGCGCCAGTTTGTAGAGGTGAAACCGCTGTTCTGTCAGGCCCAGAAACACATAGAGCCGCGCATCGATATCGGCAAGCAGTCTTACAACAATGTTTCTGGGTTCATTCATGCTTAGATTGTTCACAGTCTTTCCAATGCGGCTCGTTGCACTGGTAAGAGATAGTATGGCACTCTTTTGACACTAATTTTACAGGATCAGTTTAGCCCGGCGAGCTCTAATTGGGAGCCTGAATGCCAATCGGGCTTCCTGTCCCGGTAATCAAGCGGCCCGGAACCCTCTTTGAAAGATTTTCACCAACTATTTGAGCTGTTTGTCGAGCGGCACGATAATGATGAAGGCGCCGCCCTTGCTCTTTTGCCGTCGGCCTCGGGCACCAAGGCTTTGCGGGCGCTGGCCGACGATCGTTATCTGTCGCAAATGGCGCTCTGCCTGTTTCAGGCGGGGTTCGTGTGGCGCGTTGTAGTGCAGAAGTGGGATAGCTTTGAGTTGGCTTTTAACAACTTTAAACCCTCGGTGGTGGCGCATTTCTCCGATGAGCGTATAGACGAACTGATGCAGGATGCAGGCATTATCCGTAACCGCCAGAAAATTCTGGCGGTGCGTGAGAATGCCGCCTTTGTCTATCTGCAAAGCCAGGAGTCGGAAGGTTTTGGTCGCTGGATC
>JBFHKI010000164.1:0-5290 GCA_041595415.1 Pseudomonadales bacterium
ACCCTGATCACTGGAGCTTCCCGGACGAACCCGGCACCAGCCCTCTCCGAACCAGACACCCTCCGGAGTAATAACGCTCTCTCCAGCAGACAAACCCGATCGCATAGCGAGAGCCTGATCGAGAGAATCAGCGGTTTTAATCTTCAGCAATAAACACTGTGCGGCCGGGTGATTCACTTTGCTGGCCAGACTGTCGGCCGGAACCTGCGGCGCTGCAGTGCTGGAATCTATCAGAGAGATTGAATCCCCATCAAAAGACCGCAATGCATCTTCATACTCGGACAGCTGATCCACCGCCAGAGAAGAAATAAAGGGTTCAAGAACCATTTCAACAGCGTTTGCCCAGCCTTTATCAACCTTGAGCAGATCGGCCAGAATCGGGTTATTACTCAAGGAATTGGCCTGTAACCAGGTGTCCGAAGTCAGTTCGCTTCGGCCCAGTGCGGCTTCATACAAATCAACCAGTGAATCGTGGCGCCCCTGATCCACACTGAGTTGCTGACGCAAGGTATTCAGGGATTCAACCGCCTCCCGCTCAAGCTGACGCTGGCTTTGCACCTGAGCAGAGAGTGAAGCTTCGCGCTCCACCAGCTTTGCCAGATTCTGATCCAGTTCGGCCTTGCGGGCCGCCAGAGCGTCCAGTTCAGATTTCAGCTGCTGTAACTGTTCGTCACTGACGGCTATTTCTTTCAGCTTGGCCAGGCGTTGCTGCATCTGTGCCAGAGAAGATTCGAGATGATTGATATTGGACTGTTTGACTTCCACATCACGCTGGGCGCCTGAGGAGTCACTGCTGAACTGGTCCCAGCGGCTTTGCCATTCCGCAACCCGGCTTTCAATAGCGGTAAGTTCTTCATGGGCCTGCTTGGCCTCGCTCACCGCCGCTTCACTCTGAATCTGCAATTCGGCGATTTCTGTCTGCCAAGCCTGGGCTTTATCCTTGTCTTGCTCCAGATGACTGCGCATCTGCTGGCCACTTTGTTGGGCTCGCTGCAAGTCTTCCTGCATCTTCTGGCTTGCAGAACGCTGATATTCAATCTGCTGCTCCAGACGGGCAATCTCGGCACCCTGACTGTAATAGCGGCCCTGGATTTCGGTAAACTCTTCGTTTTTCTCGGCCAGCTCGGCGCGTAAACGTTCGATACCTGTGTCACCGGCAAGGTTGTCCGTGACCAGTTTTTCCAACTCCAATTCCTGTTGGCGAATCTTCTCTCGCTGTCGCTCTGCAGAGGCATCCATATCGCGCCACTTCAAGGCAATAAGCTGTTGATTCAGTTCACGCTCTTCCGCCTTGTATTCCCGGTAGCGTTCGGCGGCGTTGGCTTGACGTTTCAAACGGGACAGAACCCTTTCAAGCTCTTCGCGAATATCGGTCAGGCGCTCGAGGTTTTCCCGGGTGCGCTTGATGCGGTTTTCGGTGTCGCGACGACGCTCTTTGTACTTGGAGATACCGGCCGCTTCCTCGATGTAGACACGCAAGTCTTCGGGCCGTGCGGTAACCAGATTGGAAATCATGCCCTGTTCAATAATGGAATAACTTCTCGGCCCCAAACCGGTTCCGAGAAAAATATCCATCACATCGCGGCGACGACACTTACTGCCATTGAGAAAATAATCGGACACTCCGTCCCGGGTCACACGACGACGAACAGAGATTTCGTTAAAGGCGGCGTATTCACCACCTATACGGCCATCGGTATTGTCAAAAATCAGTTCGATCGTGCTTTGACCAACCGGCTTACGGCCGCCTGAACCATTGAAGATCACGTCGGTAATGGACTCACCACGAAGCTGCTTGGCCGAGCTTTCGCCCATAACCCAGCGCACTGCATCGATGATGTTGGATTTTCCGCAGCCATTCGGGCCGACAACGCCACACAGGTTGGAAGGGAAGTTGACTGTGGTTGGGTCTACAAAAGATTTGAAGCCAGCTAGCTTCATACACTTCAAACGCACAATGAAATTTCCGCTTGGTTTATGACGATTTGGTGACTGGGAATAAGCGCATTGTACTTAAGATTAGCCGCACTTATACACGCCAGGCTCATTTTATTTCTTCGTTTTTGTTATTGGATTTGATCCGCGATTATAAGTTCGATTGGCGCATCCAGTTCTGTTGGTACGATACCACTTTTTATCACTTCATAGTCGCCGCTTTGTGCCGCCGGCTGCCCGGAAAATGACAGGCGAGCCACAACTTCCAGATTTGGCAGATTCATCAGACTCGTACCAGGAATCATGGCCATGGCATCGGTCAGGCTCACCTCGGCCGGCAGGTCCCCGGCAACAAGACGTGTCACCGCGGTTGGCATGGGTGAACCTGGTATACGGGCAATCACAAAAAGAGTTGTGGACGGGTCAACTTCTATACCCGGCGCAAGCTGAATACTCAGTGCAATCCCGGGCGAGTCTGCAACTTCAGCGCTCTGCTCTGTGACAGTCTCCCCCGTCTCGGCGAGCTGTTGTCGCGCAAGCATGATACTGCCCTGAATAACCCGGGCATTTTCCGACTCGGCAGGCAAACCAGACAAGGCCCGGCTCCAATAGTTAATTGCCGACTGGTATTGGTCTTCCTGAAATGCGGCGATACCCAATACGCCGAGAACGGTTGCATTTGAAGGATCGAGAATCAGTACTCGTTCGGACAACTCCTGTACCTTGGGTGTCAGGTTATAACCCTGAGCGAGAAACTCGCTCTCGGTCCAGCGCGCCAAAATACTGACATCATCGGAGTAAACTTCAGCGGCACGGGCATAACTTTCGGATGCCAGATCAAAGCGCTGTTGTTGTTCGTAACTACCGGCCAGCAAGTACCAGTATTCGGCCTTGTCGGTCTGCTCGACACGTTTTTCTATGCGATCAAAAAGCGCTTCCCAGTCCTCTTCACTTATCTCCTGACCTTGGCTGGCAGAGAACATAAGTGACTGATATTGATCGCGAATCAGAATATCTTGGTACGCGCCCAGCTTGAGATAAGAAAACAAAACCAACAGCGGCGTCAAAACCACCACGGCAAGAAGAATCCGTTTTTGCAAAGGGTCTGCGCCCCGCCAGGCGGGGTAAAACACCAAGATCAGCAAAAAGGCAAAAAACAGGGTCAGGACAAGCAAACTAACCAGGGTATTCATAGCAAATCCTCTTCACCTTCTTGCAGATCCATCGGTCTTTTGCTGGCCTGAAACAAAACACGCCATACCAGCAAGATCCCGATCAGGGCAAAAAATACCGGTACCAGCCACACCCAGAGAGTAACGCCAGAAGCCGGTGGGTTATAAAGTACAAAGGTACCGTAACGGGCTACCAGAAAATCCTTGATCTGCTGGTCGGTCTGCCCTTCTTCCAGCATCAGATAAATTTCCCGGCGCAGATCTGAGGAAATCTCCGAATCCGAATCGGCCAGATTCTGGTTCTGACACTTCGGGCAGCGCAATTCCTGAGTCAACTCGGCATAGCGCTCTTGCAGTTCGGGCGAGCTGAAGTCGTATATCTCACCGATGGCAAAAACCAGCCCTGAAACCAGAAGAGCCGAGGCTGCAAAGCCCAACAGAAAAGACCTGCAGAGCACCCTATTCATCGATATGCCCGCCGTACTGCAAATATACATCTTTCATCTCGCCTTCCCAGACGCGCTCATCAACCACTCCAACGCGCTTGTAACGAATGACACCCTGAGAATCCACAATAAAAGTTTCCGGCGCTCCATAAACCCCCAAATCCAAGCCCAAACGGCCATCTCGATCCTGAATATGGTAGTCGTAAATGTCGCCAAAGAAATCCAGCCAGGCCAGAGCCTCATCCGGCGTATCCTTGTAATTCAAACCCACCAGGGGCACTCCGGCTTCAACCAGCTCGGACAAAAAGGGATGCTCGTAACGGCAACTTGGGCACCAGGAAGCCCATACGTTTACCAGAGTCACTTGCCCCTGAAGTTCGGTTTGATCGTGCAAAACCTGATCCAGACCTTGCAGTCGAAATTCGGGAAAGGGCCGGTTAATCAGTGCCGAGGTCAGCTCATCAACCGCGCGGGTCTCGCGAAGTTTGAGAGCGCCAAAGAAGAAAACCGACAGAAGTATAAAAACCGCCAGGGGAGCAAAGACCAGGAATTTTTTACTGGCTTCCGGTGTCACGCGCTCACCTCCACTTTGGCACTGCGGCGATAGCGTTTATCCAAAACAGCCAACACCCCTCCGAGGGCCATCAGGATAGGGCCTAACCAGACCCAGCGAATAAAGGGTTTCACCTGGATACGCATCGCCCAGGTATCGTTGCTCAGCTGTTCCCCCATGGAGACAAAAAGATCGCGGGTGATACTGCCATCAATCCCCGCTTCGGTAAGTACATCACCTGTGGCTTGATAACGGCGCTTCTCGGGATAGAGTTGTGCCTCGGGATAACCATCTTTCCAGACAAAAACCTCGGCAATGTAAGCGAAGTAATTAGGTCCGGCCTCCTGATAAACACCATCGTATTCAAATTCGTAACCGGACAGTTCAACCACGGTCCCGGGTTCCATCCGCACATCAACAGACTCGGTCAAAGCCGAACTGAAACCAATACCAACAGCCAATACTGCAACGCCAAGATGAGCGCTGACCATGCCCCACCATGTCAGGGACATCAGACTTTTTTGCAATGCACCCACCTGATATTTGCTGCGCAAATCATCCAGCAGATGGGCGACTACCCAAATGGCCAAAAACAGCGAAGTGAGCAATCCCGGGCTGAAGTTGTCCACCAGAGCTGCCGAAACCAGGGTCACTACCAGACTCAAAATCAGGGGAACAGGCAGGTTTTTCAATATGCGCTGTAGGTCGTCGCGGCGCCATCGCAAACGCTGACCAATACCCAGTACCAGCATCAGTGGCGCACCGACAATAACCAGAAACAGATTGAAATATGGAGGGCCTACAGAGACCGATTGCAATCCCAGCGCGTCAACTACCAAGGGGTAAAGTGTGCCCAACAAGACCACGGCGGCCATCAGGGACAACAAAAGATTGTTTACTAACAACATGGCTTCGGCGGAAAGGGGTTCAAAACCGGAGGTCGGCTTCAAATCCGCCATGCGCAGGCCGTATAAAAACAGAGAGCCACCTATCACAACAAAGAGAAAAACCAGTATGTAGAGTCCACGTTCCGGGTCGGCCGCAAAGGCGTGTACCGAATTAAGCACACCGGATCGAACCAGGAAGGTGCCGAGAAGACTGAGACTGAAGGCGATCAATGCCAGCAAGACAGTCCAGCTTTGAAACAGGTTGCGTTTTTCCGATACCGCCAGGCTGTGCACCAG
>JBFHKI010000165.1:0-5268 GCA_041595415.1 Pseudomonadales bacterium
CACCAGCAATCACTGCCCCGTAAACCCATTTGTTTTTATAAATTGCTTTCATTTTCTTATCCAAAACAACATGTGCGCATTCTATGAGGCACCTGCCTTTAGGTGTTCGTCTAGGGTGTAAAGATTGGTTAATAATCCCACGGAAGTGTTGGTCATTGCCAATCCGACTCCACATTTCACATTTGATATCGTTAATAATATTGGATTCGGTAAGGGGCCTAGACAAGCCGATTCCGCTAGTCCAAGCTCCCGACATAATTGAGGCAAACTACTGGCCTTGTCGTTTAACCACCTGCCTTAAGTTGGCAATACCCTATAGTTCCAATGACCGCCCTAAACATTCAGATCTTTCAACACGTCGCCTTCGAGGGACCAGCCGCAATTGAACCTTTTTTTAATTCCAAGGGCCACCGGGTTGAAGTAAACCGGCTTTATTCTGGTGAACCCGCAGAAATTGATAGTCGTACGGATGCACTTGTAATTATGGGTGGCCCAATGGGTGTCGGCGATGAGTCCAAGTACCCCTGGTTGGCAGAGGAAAAACGTGCCATCGAAAGCGCGCTGCAGAAAGATCTGCCCATACTGGGAATTTGCCTCGGAGCGCAATTACTGGCCGAAGTGCTGGGTGCCCAAGTAAAAAGTATGGGTTATCGTGAGATTGGCTGGTTTGAGGTGGAAGCAAGGCCCGAGTTTTTAGAGCATCCTTTGGGTAAATCATTTCCGCCCCGGTTTACTCCTTTACACTGGCACGGTGATAACTTTGATATCCCGCAGTCGGCAATAAGACTTGGTTCTTCAAGCGCATGTGCTAATCAGGGCTTTGTCTATGGTGACAAACATATTGGACTGCAGTTCCATCTTGAATTTGACCAAAAGAGTGTTAAGCGCCTGGCAAGGAACGCAGCGCATGAGCTTACAGGTTGCGGCTCTATCCATTCAGAGACAGAAATGCTGGAGCAACCGCAACTTTTTGAGTGCGCCGAAAGCCTGTTGTCGAATTTTCTGGACGATTTTATAGATCAAGGAAAAAGCCATGCAAATAGATAAGCAACTGCAAGCTGATTGCCATCAGGTCGGTCAGCTGGACAACATTATTGTTCTGTTGCATAAGAATGCCGTTCTGCCCTGGTTTATCCTCGTGCCTCTGTCTGAACATGCAAGCTATCGGGAATTATATGAACTGCCCCGACAACAACGGGAGCAATTGGAACAATTTTCCGACGCTCTCAGCAGATATCTTGTTACCAGAGGCGCAGAAAAAATCAATATTGCTGCATTGGGCAACCTGGTTGCACAGCTGCACCTGCATGTTATTGGCCGGCGTCACGATGATTGCTGCTGGCCAAACCCGGTTTGGGGCAATCTGTCCGCTACTACTAATAGCTACACGGAAGCCGAGTTGCAAAAAATCCGTCAAGCAGTAGTGCTGTTGAGCCACGAATTAACGTGAAAGACGGGAGCAATCCACAAAAGAGATGAGCAGTACTTCGCAGGTGCCCGAGGCTATCCGCAATGCTATCCAGGGCAGTTACAGTGCCTTGCTGGAGCAGCAGGGATTCAGAGCGCGTCATGGCCAGAAACAGATGATTGCCGCCATAACCCGAGCGCTATGTGGCTCTTCTGATGAGCATATAGCCGTTATTGAAGCCGGAACCGGGGTAGGTAAGAGCGTAGGTTATCTGATTCCAGCCATAAGCATTGCCAGAGCGCAGGACAAGAAACTTATCGTTTCTACAGCAACCGCTGCACTGCAGGATCAGCTGGTCAGTCAGGATTTGCCCAATATCAAAAAAGTTCTTTCCGAACCCTTTGCTTTTGGTTTGGTCAAGGGCCGACGCAGGTATCTGTGTCACGCCAACCTCGATAAAAACTTACACGGCGCCCAAGGTTCAAAAGGCTCGGTCATGATGGATTATTTTGAAGGAGGTCACGCCCTTACTCAGGACAGTCTGCAGCTTTTTGCGCAACTCGATAGCGCCCGCACCTCAGATCAGTGGGACGGTGATCGTGACCATTGGCCGGAAGAAATAGCTGATAGCGACTGGAACCTTATTACCAGCGATCGGCATAGCTGTTTGGGAGGGCGCTGTAACTTTTTCTCCAATTGCTCTTTTTACGAATCGCGTGAAGCTATTGAAGAACTAGACACCTTGGTAGTAAACCACGATCTCCTGTTATCTGATCTGATGCTCGGAGGAGGGGTAATATTGCCCGCCCCGGAAGACTGTATCTATGTACTGGATGAGGCTCACCATCTGGCAGAGAAAACCCGGAATCACTTGTCTGCCCGGCTTAGTAGTGGAGCCACGCTCTCGGCTCTTGCCGAGATAATCGAAACCTTGAGCAAGATATCCGAGTCCTTTCCCGAAGCGGCAGGGTCGGCAGAGCTGGGCACTATTTTGCTGGATTTACGCAGTCAATCGGAGGCCTGTTTAACTGGCATCAGTCACATGGAGAGCTGCGCTGCGGATATTACCCACAATCAGACCGACAAACTGGTTCGTTTTGAAGGTGGGGAATTGCCTGAAGAGATAATGCAAGCCAGTCAACCGGCTCAACTTCAGGCGAATAAAATTTGCCTTAGCCTGGAGCAATTGGCTGGCAAGCTGGAGAAATTGTCCGATGCAAATGAACGCGATATCAGGGAAACAGCCCAAGCTTGGTTCCCCATAGTTGGAGATTGGCTGGCAAAAGCTGAAAGCTGGAGAGAATTGCTAAATTGCTACGCAGTGCCGGACAAGCCGGATCAATTTTTTGCACGATGGCTACGCAGTCATACTCGGGGTAGCGGGTTTGATTTTTACGCTGCGCCTCTGGATGTAAGCAATCAGCTGGATGATATTCTCTGGAAACGCGCGGCCGGACTTGTGCTGACGTCCGCCACTCTGTCGATCAAGGGCGATTTTAGTCGAATGCTGGCTCAGCTCGGCCTGCGGGCAGACAGCACCTGCGAAAGTATACAGAGTCCATTTGACTACGCTTCAAATGCCGTTCTTGAACTTTGCAAATCCGCTCCGGACCCCCGCAACGACGCGGAGTACGCCAGCTATCTAAGCGATCTTTTGCAAGACCAAGTTGACCAGAGTCGTGGAACCCTGATCCTGTTTTCCAGCAAAAAACAGTTGGAGCAGGTCTATGAAGAGTTAAGGGTCGACTGGAAAAAAAACATCCTGCTTCAAGGGCAGTTACCCCGTATGGAAATCCTCCGCCAGCACCGTTCCCGTATTGATGGGGGGCAGGGCAGTATCATCTTCGGGCTCCGCAGCTTTGCCGAAGGTATCGACTTACCGGGAGATTACTGCACACACTTGGTTATTACCCGTATTCCTTTTGCGGTACCGGACGATCCCATAGAGGCAACCATCAGTGAGCGGATAACTGCTGCAGGTGGCAACTCATTTCGTGAGCTGGCTCTGCCAAACGCCGCTATTCGGCTGATTCAATCTGTAGGTCGCCTGATCAGGTCTGAAAATGATCAGGGTACTGTTACAATTACTGATCCGAGACTCTTAACAGGAAGTTATTCTCGATATCTATTGTCAGCTCTGCCGCCATTCCGGAGAATAGAGCGCGACTAAACACAGGGAGTGTGAAGTTATGACAGCCTTTCAATACGAAATTTATCAAGACCCACAAGAATCTGTATTACGCATCCGTGTAACAGGCATGCTCACTCGTGAAGGTATCGCTGGCATGGTGCAAAATGCGCGTCAACAAGCCGGTCGTAACCGGCTTAATTTACTCTACGATATGCGCGCCATGGAGCTGCCTGCAGGATTACGTCTGAGTGAAATATTGAGCTTTGTTATGACTCATAAAAGTTTGAGTCACAAGCCGACCGACAGTGCTCGCTCGGCATCTCTGATCACAAAACAGCTGCTAAAGGAAGAGGTTTGGGAGTTGTATAGTTATGCGACTCGTAACGCCGGGCTGGAGTGGCAATTTTTTATCAGGGAATCAGACGCATTAGCTTGGTTGAAAGGCTGCTGAACGGTAAGTCCGACAGATATCCCTTATCAATTGCCTTGTCTTTCAGTAGAATTCGCGGCCTTTCTAAAGCTGAGCTATAGCAGATTATCAATGGAAACCGGCCCACTAATTAACAGTCTGAAAAATATCCAGGAACGTACTCAAGTGCTAAGGGGGTATCTTTGACTACGATATCAAAAAGGATCGTCTGGCCGAAGTAGAGCTGGAGTTAGCTGAACCCACTGTCTGGGACGACCCTAAAAGAGCTCAAGAGCTGGGCAAAGAACGCTCTGCATTGGAAGCCGTAGTTGAAACAATTGAGGCCTTGGACAACGGTGTAAGTGATGCCTTCGACTTGTTGGAGATGGTTCAGGAAGACAACGACGAAGAGGGCTTTGAGGACTTGATAGCTGAAAGTGCAAAGCTTGAGGCTCAACTGGAGGCTCTGGAATTTCGTCGCATGTTCAGCGGTGAAATGGATCAAAACAATGCTTTTCTGGATATTCAGGCCGGCTCTGGTGGCACTGAGGCGCAGGATTGGGCTGAAATGATGTTGCGCATGTATTTGCGCTGGGCCGAAAGTAAGGGATTTAAAGCTTCGTTGACCGAATGCTCCGCTGGCGATGTTGCCGGTATCAAGAGTGCCACTATTTCTATAGAAGGTGAATTTGCTTTTGGCTGGCTGCGTACTGAAACCGGAGTGCACAGGTTGGTTCGCAAATCACCTTTTGACTCCGGAAATCGCCGACATACTTCCTTTGCTTCGGTTTTTGTTTCACCGGAAATTGATGAGGATATAGAGATAGACATCAATCCGGCCGTTGTACGCACCGATACCTATCGCGCCAGCGGTGCTGGTGGGCAGCACGTGAATAAAACCGACTCGGCGGTTCGTTTGACCCATATTCCCACCAACACCGTAGTTCAATGCCAAAACCAGAGGT
Source organism: Pseudomonadales bacterium (assembly GCA_041595415.1). Classification (GTDB taxonomy): domain Bacteria; phylum Pseudomonadota; class Gammaproteobacteria; order Pseudomonadales; family GM7GCV1; genus JABJGI01. The sequence continues at coordinate 4,914 of JBFHKI010000165.1, forward strand.
CACAACACGCCAACCGCGATAAGGCGTGGAAACAGCTGAAAGCCAAACTCTACGAGCTGGAGCTGCAAAAACGGCAGAGTGAACAGCAAGCCCTCGAAGAGGGAAAGTCCGATATCGGCTGGGGCAGCCAAATTCGCTCCTATGTGCTGGACGACGCGCGCATCAAGGATTTGCGCACCAATATTGAAACCCGCAATACCCAGGCCGTGCTCGACGGCGATCTGGATAAATTTATTGTCGCCTCGCTAAAAGCCGGGCTCTAGGTACCTATCTCATGACTGATTCCCGCTCAAACCCAACTTCCACCGAACCCACCGACGAAAACCGGCTGATTGCCGAGCGTCGCGAGAAACTG
>JBFHKI010000166.1:0-5242 GCA_041595415.1 Pseudomonadales bacterium
AACCATATACCTGGAAGTTAAAACCACCGCCGGTAGCAGTCATAGTGCCCAGATAACCGGAACAACCCTCTTTCATACGGAACAGGATAGAGGTTGTATCATCGGCCTCAACCTCAATGGCGCGACGGAAACTTTGGCAATATACCTCGTCGATCTCACCTACCATATCGATCATGCCGTCAATAGCGTGAACACCCATCGGAGTCAAACCACCACAAGGCGTTTCTGAAGTATCGGCACGCCATGCGCCAGGCTTCAAATACAGCGCATTCGGGAAAGTCATGGTGGCTTCGATATGCAGAATGGTACCCAGATCTCCGTTTTTAACTCTTTCTTTCAGAGCGGTCATCTCAGGATGGAATCTGCGGCTGTAGCCCACACCCACGGTCAATCCCGCTTTAGCAGCAGCATCAACAGCTTCTTGCGCGCCAGCACCATCGAGCGAGAAAGGCTTTTCACAAAATACGTGCTTGCCCGCTTTTACCGCAGCCAGTGTTTGCGGAACGTGCTGTGAATTCGGGGTTACCAGAACAACCGCGTCAATATTTGGATCTTCAAGAATCGCCTCGAAACTCGGCTTGAGCTCCATATCGTATTCTTTACAAAATTCGACAGCCTCATCAGAAAGAGACCGGGTTGTTGCTGCAACAAATTTAATTTTGTCACTACCTTGAACTGCCTCGACTTGAGTTTTACCCCACCAGCCGAGACCAACAATTGCTGCTCTAATCATTTACTTATACCTCTCCCGCTCAACATTAAAAAGACTGAAAACCATCAGCCGAAAGCAAATATCGACAAAATGGAATTTTTCCATATATTTTCGAAGTTTACAACCGCTCAAAAGAGCTCAAACTCAGACAAAAATCAAACTAATACCTGGAAATGCGATCAACAAAACCAAGACCAACAACATAACAACCGCAAAGGGAAACGCCCCGGCAAACACATCAAACAAGGAAATATCCTTGTCCGGCAAGGTCGCCTTTATCACGTAACAAGATATGCCTAAAGGTGGCGTCAGTAGTCCTATCTCGGCACCGACAATTGTTATTATGCCAAACCAAACCAGATCGATGCCGTAGGGTAGCATGACCGGCAAAAATAGAGGAACCATAATTAAAATTATCGAGGTCGTATCCAGGATAGTCCCCATAATGATCAACATGACCACATAGACGATCAAAACCCCGATCAAACCAAGATCAGTACCTGCCAACCAAAGTCCGAATTCGGCCGGCAAGCCGGAAATCGCCAGCATCCGGCTGTACATGGTGGCCGCGACAATCAACAGCAGCAACGAAGCGACGATATTCCCCGTCTCGCCCAACACTTTCCAGAGCACAGACCGGGACAACTTTCGCTTGATAAGCGCTATTATCAGGGCGCCCATTGCACCCACTGCGCCCGCTTCTGTGGGTGTAAATAATCCACCGTAAATGCCGCCCAACACCAGAAGAATCAGCACCAAAAAGGGAGCTATCTTTCCAGCTATCTCCTTCCCGGACAGCGAACTTTGTTGTTCGGCAAAAGCCAACGATTCTTCATCCTGGCCACCGATATATTTAGGAAAAAAGACCGCCATACAGACAATCATTGCCACATAAGCCAGTGCGAGCAACAGCCCGGGCACAATACCGGCCTTAAACATATCCGCCACGGAAAGCTCGGTGACAATCGCATAGATAATCAACATTACACTGGGGGGTATCAGCATGCCCAGCACAGAGCTGCCGGCGACGACGCCAACTGCGAATCTGGGCGTATAACCAAAGCGCCGCATCTCGGGAACGGACACGCGGGCAAACACCGAAGCAGAAGCTATACTGACACCAGTGATAGCGGCAAAAGCCGTATTTGCCGCAACAGTAGCCACACCCAAGCCGCCCTTGATTTTACGCATGGCGTAATTGGCAACCTCGTATATATCCCGCCCCAAATCACACTGGCTAACCAGCAACCCCATCAGCACAAAAAGGGGGATCACACCATAGTGATATTCTTCCAGGCCCGCAGAAGCTGCCAGAGTAAGTAGATAAATGGGCGCCTCGGTGCTGCCGCGCAGATACCAGACACTGACAAAGGAAACCAACCCCAGAGCTACAGGCACGTACATACCCGCATAGATCAAAACCAGAATGGCGACTACAGAAATCAACCCCACTTCCATTCCCGTCATTACTCAACTTCTCCCGATTTGATCAACCCACCTATGTGGCGCACAAGCAGCGTAAAAAACACCAGGATCACGGTGACACAGCTAATCACCAGAATAAGTTTCACCGGCCATTCAGGCACGGTAAAAATCCCCTCCGTTCCTGCGTAATACCCGCCCTGATAGGCCTGAATAAATATCGGGTAGACACCCACAAGGATGGCGACAAAAAAAGCCATGCCACAGAGATCATAAAAAATATTCAACGCCAACTTCAGTCTCGGCCGCCTGGCTACCACCTTGTTAAAAAAACCATCCGAGCGTGTCAGTCTACCGGCTCGCACTGCATCACCGAGCTGTAAAAAAACGATCCCGACAATCGAAAGGGCAACCATTTCCGGCACACCGTCAATTGGCCTGTTGAACAAAAACCGGGCGAACACATCGGCATTGATCAACAGCATCAAGAGAAATATCCAAAGCGTACCGATATTGTTTAGCGCCATAACCCAAAGCTCAAAGGCTTTCGCTACACCAAACTTGCCAGAGGTTTTTTTGTTATTCATTCCTGATCCCACTGCCGGACGATGGGTTGATTGTTATCTCGCATGATTTGCATGTAGTCCTCGAGAATCGCCTGCCCCGGCAAGCCATGCTCATCCATAACCCGCACCCAGTTCTTTGCCAGATCGGGCAAGTTATCGGCCCACTCCTGACGCTGCTGCTCTGAAACCGGAAGGATTGTTCCGCCATGCTCGACAAACTCCTGACGGGCAATGCTTGATACCCGGGTCGTCTCACGCGCCAATTCATCGCGGTAATCGTGAGCAACCTCTTGAATTACATCGCGCACCTCTTGTGGCAGTCTCGCCCAAGTACGACTATTGATAGCAATTGCCTTGGAAGGTGCGCCGCCAAAACGGATATCCATCATATAGGGTGCAACCTCATACAGCTTGTAAGCGGCAGCCGCCTCCGGCCAAACAATGGCCCCGGACATGAGGTTAGTTGCAATATTGTTAAACCATTCGGTAAGCGCACTACTAACACCAACGGCGCCTGTACCTTCAACATACAAAAGATTTGAAGCCACCCCGCCGATTTTCAAACCACGCATTCCCTCTATATCTTCAACCGGACGGCTCAACACAATGTTGTAGGTATCTATCGATCCGGCGGTGGTTAGATAATGAAGCTGGAACTTTTCCCAGTCATCCTTGATCTGTGGATACTTGTCCGCCAGATCACTCATGGCTCGGGCAATAAGACCAATATCATTGGATACAAAGGGGGTTGCATAGGGCAAGGCATAAAAAGGCAGCTTGTCCGGGTGATAGGGTGTGGTAACAATACCGATATCCGCCAAATCATACTGCAGAGAATCCAGCACCCCTTTGGGTTTAGCCAGAGTTCCACCAAAAGCCGGGTTCCAGTCAATGACATAGTTGCCGGTTTCGGCAAGACGTCGATCAATCTCGGGAATAAAATAATCAATAAAAACCCGCACCCAGAGCGAACTTGTGGAATCCGAATCTACCGCGATCAGTCGAATGGTTTCTGCGGCGTTAAGAGAAGGGGAAAACAAGCTGAAAGTGCAAATAAACACCGCGGTCCGCAACAGACAAACTACTTTCGTTTTCATATTTAACTACTACTTTTTAAACCGTATTTTTTTATGTTCTGGGTATTATCCACGCAACAATCTCCAGGCGAACAAATCATTACATGGAGTTATGAGCACAACTGGCAAGATTCGAACAATTTACTGTAATATCCCTTTTTAACCAAAAAAAAGCATTTACAAAGCAATCGTCGATAATTTTTAATCATGAACCTCAGGTGATTGATCTATTTATCTTTGCTGCTTGGAAAGCCAATGAAAAATCCAGAGCCGGTGTCTAATATTAGAACCACAGAACAAGCCAACGAGACGCTAGCTTCCTCAGTCTACAACGAGTTACTCGAAGATATCCTTGAAGGCCGGCTCAAACCCGGCCATAAACTGCGCCTGCAGGCATTAAAGGATCACTACAAGGTAGGCAACAGCCCTCTGCGTGAAGCGCTCAATCGTCTATCTGCCAACGGCATGGTAATACGAGAGGAGAATCGAGGCTTTCGTGTATCGCCCGCCAGCGTGGCTGAGCTGCAAGAACTGGTTACCACTCGCTGCTGGCTGGAAGAAATTGCCATCCGCGAATCTATCAAAAACGGTGATGAAGCCTATGACGAACGTATTGTGCTGGCCTTTCATCGCCTATCAAGAATAACCCCCAACGAAGACGGCACTTGGGACTCTCCAGAGCAGGAACAAAGACATCGTGAATTTCATCAGGCCTTACTATCGGCTTGCGGTTCAGGTATCTTGCTCAGATATTGCGCTGAACTGCACGAACAAACCTTGCGATATCGCAAATTGGCGGCGGTAGTTAAATACCGCGAAGGCAGTGAAGGCAGTGAACACAAAGCCATACGCGACGCGGTGCTCGATCGCGACGCAGACAAGGCGGTTGAACTGCTGACAGCACACTTTCAAATGACCGCCGAAATCGTTATCGCCGGCGGCGGCTTAGACTAACCAAACAACAAGGAAACTTTCATGAAAATTGCATTTCTCGGGCTCGGTCGAATGGGCCAAGGTATGGCACACCTTTTGGTAAAAGCGGGCTATCAGCTCAACGTTTTTGATGTATTTCCCGACGCCGCCAAATCCCTTGTGGAAGCTGGTGCAACCTTCAAACCCACTATCGCAGAAGCGGTAGCCGACCGGGATTTTGTGATCACCATGCTGCCAAGTGACCCCATTCTGGAAAATGTCATTAGCGGCGAAGGCGGCCTTTTGCAATCCATGCCCAAGGGAGCGACTCACGTCATTATGGGCACCCACGGTATCGAAATGGTACGCAAAGCTACCAAACTGCATACCGATGCAGGCCAAATATTTGTTGCAGCCCACGTACTGGGCAGGCCCGACTTGGCCGCCACAGGTCAACTGACTATCGTACCTGCGGGCCCCCAAGATACTGTCGCCACTCTGCAGCCGGTTTTTGACGTTTTGGGCAAAGCAACCTTTGTTGCCGGCACCGAACC
>JBFHKI010000167.1:0-5239 GCA_041595415.1 Pseudomonadales bacterium
AAACTCCGGCGACGATTGTCAGAATTTTTCTCTTACCGGAGAATTGAATAATCTGGTTGAAGACATGCAGTTTGGTTTTCCCGATCGGCAGATCAAAACCCAATTCAGGCAGGAAGATGTCGAGGTCAAAATTTCGATAACCTTTTTTGACCGGGTGGTAAAAAACCTGATCGAAAATGCCCTGAAATATTCCAGCGATGAAGTATTAGTCTGTCTCGATGAAGACGAGGATAACTGGGTTGTTCAGGTGAAAGATCGGGGTGAAGGTATACCCGAAGAACAGATCGAATCCATGATGCAGCCCTTCACCCGTCTTCAGGCGGAAAGTGTGGAAGGTTTTGGTCTTGGTTTGAGTATTGCCATGCGGGCAGCTACCGCCTTGGGTGGTTCGCTCAAATTGGCAAACCGGCCAGACGGAGGTCTGGTGGCCAGTCTGACCTTGCCTAAGGCCGCTGTTGAAAACAAAGGGGGCTAGTAAACCTAGCCCAAGCGTCGGTATTTCACCCGTTCCGGGGTGGTATCTTCACCTTTACGTTTCACCAGATCTTCGTGGTATTCGCTGAAGTTACCTTCAAAGAATGTCACCTCGCTTTCACCCTCAAAGGCCAGAATATGGGTGGCTACCCGGTCAAGGAACCAGCGGTCGTGAGAGATCACCATGACACAGCCCGGGAAGTTGAGAATAGCTTCTTCCAGAGCTCGCAAAGTTTCCACATCCAGATCGTTGGAGGGTTCGTCCAACAACAGTACATTGGCACCCTGTTTCAGAGTATTGGCCAGATGCAGCCGACCGCGTTCACCACCGGACAGGTCGCCCACTCTTTTTTGTTGATCCGAACCTTTGAAATTAAAGCGGCCGACATAGGCTCTTGAACTGACTTCGTAATTGCCAATTTGCAAAATATCAGATCCACCGGAAACTGCCTCCCAGACATTTTTGTCGTCGTCGAGGTTTTCTCGTGACTGCTCAACTACAGCCAGCTTGACGGTTTCGCCGATACGAATTTCGCCTGAATCGGGTTTTTCCGTCCCTTCAATCAAACGGAACAGGGTGGATTTACCCGCACCGTTGCCGCCGATAACACCGACAATAGAGCCCTTGGGAATACTCAAATCGAGATTTTCAAACAGGGCTTTGTGTTCAAAGGATTTACTCACGCCTTTAAAGTCGATCACTACATCACCCAAACGTGGGCCGGGTGGAATATATATCTCGTTGGTCTCGTTTCGTTGCTGGAACTCTTTGGAATTCAACTCCTCAAAACGGGATAGACGGGCCTTGTTTTTTGCCTGTCGGCCTTTGGGGTTTGAGCGGACCCATTCCAATTCTTGTTTGATAGCCTTTTGTCGGGCACCTTCTTCGCGTGCTTCCTGTTGCAGGCGTGCTTCCTTGTTTTCCAGCCAGGTAGAGTAGTTGCCTTCATAGGGAATACCGTGGCCGCGATCCAGTTCCAGAATCCAACCGGCGACATTGTCGAGGAAATACCGATCATGGGTTACCGCAACTACCGTACCGGAGAAGTCTGCCAAGAAGCGTTCCAGCCAATAAACCGATTCGGCATCCAGATGGTTGGTCGGCTCGTCCAGCAGCAACATGTCCGGACGCGACAGCAATAATTTACACAGGGCCACCCGGCGGCGTTCCCCTCCGGACAGGTTTTTGACCATAGCATCCCAGGGTGGCAGACGCAGGGCGTCAGCGGCTCGTTCCATGGTGTTTGGGATATTGTGGGCGTCCCAGGACTGGATAACAGATTCCAGTTTCTCCTGTTTTTTTGCCAACTGGTCAAAATCGGCATCGGGCTCAGCATAGGCAGCGTAGACGGCCTCCAGGTCGCGTAGTGCTCCCAGTGGCTCGTCGAGGCCATCCTCGACATTTTCTTTGACCGTTTTGCCATCATCCAGCTCCGGCTCCTGAGACAGATAACCGACGCGAATGTCAGGCATGGGCCTGGCTTCACCCAGAATATCGGTATCTATTCCAGCCATAATTTTAAGCAGCGTGGACTTGCCCGAACCGTTCAGGCCGAGAACGCCAATTTTGGCACCGGGGAAAAACGACAGGGATATGTCTTTAAGAATTTCGCGTTTGGGCGGCACAATCTTGCCGACCCGGTTCATGGTGTATACGTATTGAGACATGGGTTACCGAGCTAATAAATCAATTCGAATTAAAGAAAGATTCTACAGGCGCGAAAACTATCTGAAGCTGGGGGTTGGTACAAGGGATAACCGCTTTTAAGCCTCTTTTAAGTTGTATCACTTGAACTGTTGTATTTCTGGATTGATATCCGCCCCGAAATTACAGAGCCTGTTGGAAATTACTTCACTCCTGTCCGGAGGCTGGGCTAGGTTCGGGGCCTAAAAGGCTGTTTGGTACTACACATCAATACCCAAAGGAGCGTAGAATGCCGCCTTGATTTTTTGTGCCGGGGTTTTCTCCCGGTAACCTGAGTATTACTGGTGGAAACGATGTGCCGTCATTTTTGTGTATTCAAGCCCGTGGTCTTCTGGCTGCGTGCAGCGCTTATGCGTGCGCAAAATGCGGAAGTTTTCGATTAGACAGATTTACTACTCATTCGAACCCAGGCCGCAGCGTGATAACCCTGCGGCTTTTTTGGTTTTGGGGTATCTGAAAAACGCTATGGCATATGACCTGACTAACTGCGGTTAAAGGAGAAAGAAAATGTCGGTTCCAGCCACTTACGCCTTTGTAGTTGTCATCTGGTCTACCACGCCGCTGATGATCCAGTGGAGTAGTGCGACCATGACGCCTATAGAATCCATTACCCTTAGAATGCTGATTTCTTTGGCAATTATCTCGATCGCTGCGCCGGCGATGGGGGTGCGTGGCCTGGACTTGAAGAAAAACTGGAAGCTCTATCTGGCCTCGGCTCTGGGTATTTGCCCGGCAATGCCTCTGGTTTATATGGGCTCACAATATATTCCGTCCGGCTTGGTGTCAGTGCTGTTTGGCCTGTCTCCCTTTTTGGTCGCCTTGATGTCCTATCCTCTCCTTGGAGACAAAAGTATGACCTTGGGGCGGTATTTCGCTCTGGGGGTTGCCACCACAGGCCTGATGGTGATCTTTCTGGATGGCAAGGATATGGGTGCTCAGGCCTATATAGGCATCGGGTTGCTAATTGTTGCCGTAGCGGTTTTTGCCATGAGCAGTATCTTTGTAAAACGCTATGCCGCAGATGTCCATCCCGTCCAGCAGTTATGGGGTTCTCTTGGTTTAGCCAGCCTGGCGCTGATTGCCTGGTGGGCTCTGTTTGATGGCGGCTTGCCGGGGACTTTTACCACCAGATCCTTGCTGGCTTTGCTCTATCTGGGGTCTGCTGGATCCGTGTTGGGATTTCTCGGTTACTTCTATTTGATGAAACACCTTTCGGTGAATCTGGTAAGCCTGATTCCCTTGATCACCCCTGCTGTGGCGCTTTGGCTGGGTTACAGCCTGAATGGTGAGGAACTGACACTCAGGCTGTTGATCGGTAGTGCCTTGATAGTGTTGGGTCTGGCGCTGTTTAACCGATTTCGGCCAAGCCGGATCGTCATCTAACAAGGGCGTGGATCTTGCACATATTCGCGCCTTTTGGCCAGCCCTGGTTGGTCTGAAATGTTATTCCCAGGCTTTTTGTCTACCCGAAAAAACTGGACGGGCGATTGCTAGCTTGCTTGGCATTCGCCAGGTGTGATGGTTTCTTCTGGCAAGTTATCGCGCGCGCCGCGCTGATTAATGACATCGCGCATTTCCATAAAACCCACTTTCTCGGAAATAACCGCGCTTAAGGCCATGTTTTCACTGCCGTTACGCGCTGGCCAGCCAATGATGGTTATGGTTTCACCTATTTGGGCAAAATCCCGGTCGTGGTCATCCCGCTCCCATAAGCGGATGGCTTTGGTAACAATCTCCCATCTTTCTACTCGTCCATCGTCACAAGTAGCTTCCACAACCATGGTGATATGAGGCTGGATGTAGTTGAATTCCTTGAGTACACCACGTCGCTCGATTTTGTTATCGATATCGTAAATTGCATAGGAGTGATGTGCGTATGATGAGGTAGCCAAAAAAAGCGAAGACGCACAGAATATTAAGCAGAGATTTTTGAGGGTGTGTGAGGGCATGGAATGGTCTCGCGTGAACTGGATTGGTTTAATTCGACCGGTTGTTTCCAGCTTAGCAAAACCGATTGAAAGTTTTTGAAAACCTGTGTAATTGCTTGTAAATATTCCTGTCGTTTGAACACTATTTTGCTCGGTAGATCTTGATTTGCTCTTTGTTGTGACACAGGGAGAAATTAATTCAGAGGCAGGGCGTAAACGCCCTGCTGCATAAGAGTCTTTTATTTTAGCTGGCCAGCAAAAATACCCCGATCCCAGCGATGGCGATACCCAGTATTCGCAGAAAAGGCACCTTGGGTATCCTTTGGCCGAACAACCCGATAAATACCCCCGCGATATGTATAGCTGCGGTGCCGCAGGTGAAACCGAGAGCATACAATAACGGCTTGGCTAAAAAGGGCATTTCTACGCCGTGGGCATAGCCATGGAAAATGGCAAAAATGCCGACAAAGGCCATAGCCAGTAGATAGGGAATTTTCTTCCCGGCGGCAATGGCGATGCCAAGGGCAAATACTGAGAAGGCGATGGCAATTTCAAAAGACGGCAAAGCTATTCTCTGCATGCCAATAATGCCACCGAGCAACATGATGATGACGAAGTTTGCCGGCACCATCCAGATGGCTCTACCACCTATCTGGGCGCTGAGTATGCCAACGCTCAGCATGGCTAACAGGTGATCGTAACCTAAAACCGGATGCTTCAGTCCAGACATAAAGCCGCCACCATCAGTCCAAAGTGTGTGGGCAAAAACCGGGTTGGATAAAAGTAATAAAGATGAGAAAAGAACAAAGCTGAGCTGTTTCACTGTGGCTCCTGATTATTTGAATATTTTTTGTCTTCCCCCAAGAAGGGTGGCCCCGTTTTCTGGTGCCGCCAACTCCCATTATAGAGGCCACTTCAATTAAATTCGCTGAGTTTTCTTTTCCCGTTCAGGGATATTTTTGTTTTGCTCAATAGCGGAATTGCTCAAAGTTGATAGAGTGTGACCATGCAAGAAATAATCGATGAAATTACCGGGATTATGTCGGCTCGAACCGACCGAGGGGAGGTGGCCAGCTATATACCACAGCTGGCCTGTGTGGATGTTAATCAGTTCGCTATCTCGGTGGCTCTG
>JBFHKI010000168.1:0-5237 GCA_041595415.1 Pseudomonadales bacterium
GATAACTTCGACAACCTGCATACACTGGGCAAGTGTCTTGGGCAGATTCACCGGGTTGGGCAGGCAAAGGACTTCCAATTTCGTCCCAGTCTGAACATTCAGACCTACGGTGAAGACAGTGTCGCCTTTGTTGCCGAGCATATGGTTCCCGATTCTCTCAAGGACGCTTATCAAAGCCTCTGTAGTGACCTGTTGGCTGTAATTCACCAGCGGTTTGAGGATTGTGGTGCGGTGCGTTGGATTCGCACCCACAGCGATTGCCATATAGGCAATATTCTTTGGCGCGACGACGCCCCCCACTTTGTCGATTTCGACGACGCCCGTATGGCACCGGCTATCCAGGATCTTTGGATGTTGCTCTCCGGTGACCGTTTCAACCAGATTGCGCAGATGACTGAGTTGGTGGAAGGTTATGAAATGTTTCAGCCCTTTGATACCCGCGAGTTGCAACTGATCGAGCCCCTGCGCACTTTGCGGATGATGCATTACTGCGCCTGGTTATCCCGACGTTGGGATGATCCCGCCTTTCCATTACACTTCGCCTGGTTTAATACCGAGCGTTATTGGGGTGAGCATATACTCCAGTTGCGGGAACAGTTTGCTCTGCTGCAAGAAGCTCCGCTGGAGCTCAGCCCTTAAGTTTTAACGAATATCAAAATATGAGTCGAAATCAACTTCTTTTTGCACAGCTTTTAGTGGGTGGAAACCTTGTTTTCTCCCACGTTTTGGCGGACCCGGCCACCGATCAAAAAGAGACAAATCTCGAGGCCTTGCGCCCGTTATTAAACAGCCAGCGCATTGAACGTATCTTTGGTAATTATCAGATTGAGGTCCTGAAAAATGACCCCGAGCTACGGGTGTCGGATCTGCACAGCATAGCGGACGGCACTGCCACGACCCGTACTTTGGCGCTGGTTACCTACGATGAAGGTATCGACAAACAGTTGACCGACGAACATCGCCTGATCGTAAAAGGTCGCTCCATAGGTGAAGTATTTCTGGGTAACGCCTGGGTGGTAGAAAAAGAAAACCGCTATTTTGGCGAGATTGAAGCATCGCCCGAATACGCCCCGACCTATCAACGCATGGGTAATATCGAACCGACCAATCTGGCTGTGCATATCTACGAATTATTGGTGCGAAAAGGCGATTTGCGGGTGCACTATGCGGACATTGCCGAAGTGCATCATCCCGATTATCTGAGTCTGACCGATTTAAAGGCTATCTACGCCGACTTCTTTGACGAAAACCGTGAACTGGATGAAGATATCCAGACGACTTTGGAACTTCTGAAGACCGAAATGCAACAGATCTGATGTTATTGGATTAATGCCGCCTGGGGGGGATGCGCATGAGAAATTCATTTTCTAAACAGTTACTGGCTGGGCTACTGCTTTTTTGTAGCACTGTTTCTTTGGCGCATCACAGTCGATTCGGGGTTTTTGACACCGACCGTCTGATCGAAATTGAAGGAACTCTCACCGAGATCAAGTGGAGCAATCCCCATGTGCAGTTCAAAGTTGAGGTGACCGATAATCAGGGGCTAAGTCAGATCTGGGAAGTGGAGGCCACCGCCGTGAGTATGTTGCGTTCCAGAGGCCTGGATCGGGAGTTTTTACATCTGAATGATCAAATCCGCATAGCCGGTCATCCAACCAATAGTGGTTATCCGGAGATGCTGGCGATGAACCTGTTGTTGCAGGACGGCACCGAGGTCTTGATCGACCGTCTCGCCACGCCCTATTTTACCGACCCCGACAGCGGCCAGATACTGGAGCCGGTTTTTGATTCACAAGCCGAGCAATTGGCGCGTGCCGAAGCGGAAGGCATTTTTCGTGTATGGAGCACGGTATTGAGCGACCCGGCTTCCTTCCCCATGTTCAAGGGGCGTTACCCGCTCAAACCGGAAGCGGCACAGATCAAGGCGGACTGGAACCCCGATCCGGAGCAGCAACTCAGTTGTTGGGCCAAAGATATGCCCATATTGATGGTCAGTCCGCATCCCATAGAGTTTTCCTGGCAGGGCGACAATATCCTGATGCGTTTTGAAGAAGATGATGCCCAGCGATTGATCCATATGGGGGGAGGGCCGGTACCAGAAATAATGGAGCATAGCTCTATGGGTTACTCCACTGGCGCTTGGCAGGGCGATACCCTGGTGGTTGAGACCAGCCATATCGCCGCCGAAGCCTTTGATGATCAGGGGACCCCTGTGGGTGACAATATCCGCTTGGTGGAACGCTTTAGTCTCAGTGATGACCAGCAGCGACTGGATTACCGCGTCACCTTCTATGATGAAGAAACCTTTACCGAGCCTTTTGACCTGACCCGCTATTGGGTGTGGCGGCCGGAACGCACTGTGCAGAAATGGGACTGCGAATAACGCTCTAGCCGGAGCGTTTTAGTCCTCTTCGGCTTCGCGAATCCGCGCCAGGCGTTCTTCCTCTTCCGCCAGAGCCGCTTTAATCTCCAGCATAATACCGTCAACATCGGCGGATTCGGCAGGGTCCTCAAACTCGCCAGTCAATGGAGTTTTGGGTGTCAGTTCGCCATCGGCGTAGAGCGCCCATATCTCGTCGGCATAGCGTGTTGTTAAAAGTTCCGGAGCAAACTGGCCGTAGTAATCGCGCATATTGTTCACATCGCGTTTCAGCATGGCTTCAGCGTTGTTGTTGGCCGCGGCATTGACCGCCTGGGGCATGTCGATGACAACCGGGCCGTATTCATCCACCAGCACATTAAATTCGGAAAGATCGCCGTGAATTACCCCGGCACACAGCATGCGGACCACGTATTGCATCATCACATCGTGATCTTCGAGGGCCTGTTCCGCCGACATGGAAATTTCACTTAAGCGCGGTGCCACGTGGCCGTCTTCACCTGTGACCAGTTCCATCAGCAAAACCCCCTCCACACAGCCGAAGGTTTCCGGTACGCGAACCCCGGCACGGGCGACCCGCTGCAGGGCATCTACTTCGGCATTTTGCCATGTGTCTTCCTGTTGCTGACGGCCAAACTTGGAGCCTTTTTCCATAGCCCGTGCTCGACGGCTATTCCGTACCTTGCGGCCTTCCTGATAGGTGACGGCCTTTTTAAAACTGCGGCTGGCGGCGTCTTTGTAAACTTTGGCGGCACGGATTTTGGAACCACTGCGCACCACGTAGACATCGGCTTCTTTCCCGCTCATCAATTGCGAGACCACCTCGTCAATCAGGCAGTCTTCAACTAGTGGTCGCAGGCGGTTTGGGGTTTTCATAAATTCCTTTTATTTCGCTGTTTAATGATTTTTGTCGGATCCGTATAGGTTAGGCTATACATTCTATGCAACAAATCTTCACAAGGCTGCAGCTTTGCATCAAGAACAGATAATAAATTCGGTGAAACAGTGGGTTGATGAGGTAGTGGTCGGTTTGCAACTCTGCCCCTTTGCCAAAACCGAGCTGGATCGCGCCGGGGTTCACTTTGTATTGACACAGGCCACAAGCGAAATAGAACTGCTGGAAGCGCTGGCAGGGGAAATCCGGCGCTTGGATACCCGGTATCCCAGAGATACTTCGCTGCTAATCCACCCCCTTTTCGGCCAGGATTTTGATGATTACAACCAGTTTCTCGAGCTTGCCGGGATGTTGCTCGAAGATATGGGTATGGTTGGGGTGTACCAGATTGCCAGCTTTCATCCCCATTACCAGTTTGCCGGTACACAACCCGGTGACGCCGAAAACTACACCAATCGCTCACCCTATCCCATGCTGCACCTGATTCGGGAAGAGGAGCTTGAAAAAGCCCTGGCCCATTTTGACCACCCCGAACAAGTGCCTCAGCGCAATATCCAACTTTTGAAAAGTATGGGCAGTGAAAAAATGCAAAGCATGCTGAACAGCTGTCTGAACAAATAATGCCTTCAGGATAAATTTTTATAGACGCATAGAAGGAAATTGCATCTAATCCCGCTCCCTTTGGTTTGACTTGAGTTGAATACGGATTTGGCCATATTGAAAGCACTGCCCATCAAGGGTGGCGGAAAGGGTATCGATGAAACACTCTTTGGCTTGATCGCTGATGATATTCAGAGGCAGGGATACAGCATTCGTCCCGGCGCACTGCCGGAGTCGATAACCCAGGCCCTTGCCCTCCATCAACAAAAAATGGCCGCCAGCAAGTACAGCAGCGCTGGTATCGGGCGCGGAGGGGACTATTTACAAAATGAATTTGTACGTACCGATGAAATTTGCTGGATTAACGGCGCTTCAGAGGCAGGTGTTCTCTGGATTGATTGGGCCGCAAAGTTGCAGAGCTTTCTGAACAGCCGACTATTTCTCGGCCTGTTCTCCTTTGAAAGCCATTTTGCCCACTACGCTCCTGGCGACTACTACAAAAGACATTACGATGCCTTTCGCGGAGAGGCCAACCGGGTTCTGTCCATTGTTGTTTATCTCAACCCGGGTTGGACACAACCCGACCGCGGTGAACTGGTGCTTTATCGGGATGAGCTTGATAAAGAGGGGATCAAGGTGGTGCCTTTGTACGGAACCATAGTGGCTTTTCTCAGTGAGGAATTTCCGCACGAAGTACTACCTGCCAAAAGGGACCGATACTCAGTAGCGGGCTGGTTCCGGGTGAATACCTCGATCGGCAATAAAATTGATCCGCCGCTGTAGGTTTTAATCAGGGGGTGTTCCCTGATATGAGGTTTTTCAATCCCGGTACATGCCCTTTGTGATTATGGATTGGACAGCAGCGCCCCCAGAGATATGCGCTGCCCATGCTGCCAAACAATTAATCAATGAAATCCAGAAGTAAACCTTCACCGCTTCAAGTTTCATCCAGTCCGCTACGTACCTTTTCTAATGCAGTATCAAGAAACGCGATTACGTTCTCAATCTGCAAAATTCGCTCTTTGAGTTCAACAGTTTTGGCGACCAAGACTTTCTCAGCTTCAGACGGATCACAACTGTCAAAAAATGCATTCATCAGGTCGCGCAAGTCGGCGATTGAAATACCAGCCGTTCGTGCGCTGCTAACAAAACGCAACTGCAATAAAACATCATCACTGTACTCGCGATAGTTATTTGTCTCACTTTGACTGGCGGAAGACGAGATTAACCCGTTCTTTTCATACAGCCGAATGGTGTCACGGCTCAGGCCGGATCTTTCGGAAAGTTCACCTATTTTCATTATCATCCAAAACCATGGACTATGGTCTATTGTTTTATGTTTTGCGTTTGCTTATTATGAAA
>JBFHKI010000169.1:0-5226 GCA_041595415.1 Pseudomonadales bacterium
ATCTTATGCGCGATGTTGAGCTTTTGGCTGAAGCGAAAAAAAATGCCACCGAGCTTCTGGAGCATTATCCCGGAAACGCAAAGCTCCTCATGCAAAGATGGGTTTATCGCGCAGAAGATTTTGCCAGAGTTTAATCGATAGGTATTTTTCCCCACGGTTTGCCCAGATGTCCCTGCTTCGAGGGCTAACAACCAACACTTTCTGTAATTTTATTACATAAATAATTGTAACTTTGTTACATTTTTGTGGATTTCTTCGAAGCGATTGAGGTATTCTGTTTTTTATTGTGCGGGCGCACAATGTGTTCGTCAGGGTTCTCTGGTTGCGAAGGTCCAATGCAAAGTTTCGAAGGCGCGATAATTTCACAAGGATTTGATCTCATGCTTTACGGCATGGGGACGGTGTTTGTGTTTTTGTCGCTGATGGTTTTTGTCCTATTTTTACTGGCCAGAGGGGTAAAAAATTTCCCGGGGTCATTAGAGTCGACAAATTCAGAGCAAACTGATGGGGCTAATTCGCAAGCGCCGAATGGGATTGACCCAGCACACCTTAAAGCTATAGAGCTGGCTATGAAGCAGCACTATCAAAAAAGGTAATAGATCCATGATGAGTTCAACCAAGGCTCTGGGTATTACAGATGTAGTTTTGCGTGATGCCTCTCAGTCACTTCTTGCTACCCGGGTTCGTATTGAAGATATGTTGCCCATCGCCGATAAGCTGGATCGAGTGGGTTTTTGGAGCCTGGAATCCTGGGGTGGGGCAACCTTCGATGCCTGTATCCGCTATCTGGGTGAAGATCCCTGGGAGCGCATCCGGCTCTTGTCCGAGGCTATGCCTAATACTCCACAGCAAATGCTTTTCAGGGCGCAAAATATTCTCGGATACCGGCACTATGCCGATGATGTGGTGGAAAAATTTGTCGAGCGTGCAGCCATAAATGGTGTGGATGTTTTTCGGGTGTTTGACGCCATGAACGATATGCGCAATCTCCAGACTGCCATTACAGCCGTGAAAAATACCGGCAAGCATGCGCAAGGGACTATTTCCTACACGGTAAGCCCGGTCCACAGTATTGACCTGTGGGTGGATTTGGCCCGCCAAATTGAAGATATGGGAGCCGATTCGGTGTGTATCAAGGATATGGCGGGATTGCTCAAGCCTATGGTCGGCTATGAACTGGTTCGGCGGTTAAAGGACTCACTGGCTATTCCGGTTCATATGCAGAGCCACGCCACCACCGGTATGTCCACTGCCACCGCACTGAAATGTGTGGAGGCGGGAATCGATAATGTCGATACCTCTATTTCTTCCATGTCTATGACATACGGTCATTCGCCAACCGAAAGCTTGGTCGCCATTTTGGAAGATACCGAACGGGCAACCGGGCTCGACATGGTGTTACTGGAAGAGATTGCTGCTTATTTTAGAAATGTCCGGTTGAAATATTCCCAGTTTGAAGGCGCGCTGCGTGGGGTGGATTCCCGCATTCTGGTTGCTCAGGTTCCTGGCGGTATGTTGACCAATATGGAAAACCAGTTAAAGGAGCAAGATGCCGCAGATCGCCTGGATGAGGTGCTGGAGGAAATCCCAAAAGTACGAAAGGATCTGGGTTATATCCCTTTGGTAACCCCGACTTCACAGATAGTAGGTACGCAGGCCGTTATCAATGTATTGAGTGGCGAACGTTATAAAAGTCTGTCCAGAGAAACTCGGGGGGTTTTGCGTGGTGAGTATGGCGCCACACCTGCACCGGTTAACCCAGAATTACAGGCGCGGGCTTTGGATGGCGATGAACCTATTCTCTGCCGTCCGGCCGATTTGCTCGAACCTGAGCTTGAAAGACTAAAGAATGAACTGCTGGAATTGGCTGATGAGAAATCTATCTGGCTTGCCGAGGGTGATAGACAGATAGATGATGTATTGACCTACGCGCTCTTTCCCCAGGTCGGTTTGCGGTTTCTGGAAAACCGAGGGGATAGCTCTGCTTTTGAACCTGCGCCGGTTGCCCGATCGGTCAAGAACGAGACGTCAGCGGTTGTGGGTGACTCCGGCGAGTTTATCTATACCGTGGAGGTAGAAGGGAAAAAATATCTGGTAAGTGTGACCGAAGGTGGTGATATCTCCGAGATTCATACTGCGAGCAGTGTTGCATCCTCAGCCGCTGCAGATCTGAAGTCGATTGATACAGGCAGTATTAAGGAGTCAGTGAGAGCGCCATTGGCGGGTAATGTGATGCGCATTGTTGCAACACCCGGTGCGCAGGTAGCGGCTGGCGAAACCTTGCTGTTGTTAGAGGCTATGAAAATGGAAACAGCCATCAGTGCTCCCCGTGATGGCGTTGTGGCATCAATCAGTGTTGTGGCCGGAGACAGAGTGTCCGTTGGTGACCTGCTGGTTGAATTGGCTTGACCTGGTTAAGGCTGAAACCCTATGGATAACTTACTGAAGCTTTGGGCCGACTCGGGACTGGCTCAAATACAATTCGGTCAGGGCGCGATGATGTTGGTGGGCCTTGGTTTGCTCTTTTTAGCCATCCGTAAAAACTTTGAACCCTTGCTCCTTGTGCCTATAGGTTTTGGCACCCTTTTGGTAAATATTCCCGGTGCCGGTTTTGATATGGCTCCGGTTTATGCAGTAAGTGGTGAGCTTGTTAGCCCCGGTGGGTTGATGTACTACATTTACCATGCCGGTATTGAGACCGGACTTTTTCCTCTGATTATTTTTATGGGTGTCGGCGCCATGACCGACTTTGGCCCATTGTTGGCCAACCCTAAAACATTATTATTGGGTGCAGCGGCTCAATTCGGAATTTTTGCCACGGTTATAGGTGCAGTTAGCCTGAGTCATTTCGGCATACTGGACTTCAGTATTCAGGATGCTGCATCGATAGGTATTATCGGTGGTGCCGATGGTCCCACCGCCATTTTTGTCACCAGTAAACTGGCGCCGGACATTCTCGGTGCGGTGGCTGTAGCGGCCTATTCTTATATGGCGTTGGTGCCAATTATTCAGCCGCCCATTATGCGAGCACTAACCACACCGGAAGAGCGCGCAATTAAAATGGATCAGCTCAGGCCAGTGTCAAAAAGGGAGCGCATTTTATTCCCGCTGGTGTTGCTGGTATTGGTGGCCATGTTATTACCCAGTGCGGCGCCTCTGCTGGGCATGTTCTGCTTTGGCAACTTGATGAAAGAATGTGGTGTAGTGGAGCGTTTAAGTGATACTTCGCAAAATGCCCTGATAAATATTGTCACAATTTTTTTGGGGCTTGGTGTTGGCTCCAAAATGAGTGCTGACAAGTTTTTGAATCTGGAAACCTTGGGTATTTTGGGTTTGGGGGCGATTGCCTTTTGTATTGGAACGGCATCTGGGGTGTTGCTTGCCAAATTAATGAACCGTCTGAGCAAGGATCAGATTAACCCCCTTATCGGTTCGGCTGGCGTTTCGGCAGTGCCTATGGCAGCTCGTGTTTCCAATAAAGTCGGTCTGGAAGCCAACCCGCAAAATTATCTCCTGATGCATGCGATGGGCCCAAATGTTGCCGGTGTAATTGGTTCAGCCATTGCCGCCGGTGTAATGCTGTCTATGGTCGGCTAGCATGTCGGTTTGACAGGCCAGTATAGAGAGCGGCAGTGATAGACGAACAACTGGAAGCCTTCCTGAAGAGTGGTTTTATCGTTCGGCAAAGCAGGTTGCTGAGCGACAGTTACCGGCAGCTGACAGGCCGCGATCTGCTAAAAACTAACCCTTTAGTTAGCCTGGCTGAAGCGCTTTTTGAAGCGCCTTTTGTGCTGGTTTCTCATGATACTCGTAAGGATCCGGTCTTTAACTATGGCAACCGTATGGCGCTCGCATTGTTTGATTTGGACTGGTTTGGTTTTACCCAATTGCCTTCGCGTAAATCTGCCGAGACACCGCATCGGACCGAACGAGAAGAGTTATTGGCGCGTGCCAGTCAATTCGGATATATCGATGATTACACTGGGGTACGTATTTCTTCCAGCGGCAAACGTTTCCGGATTGAAAAGGCGACCATCTGGAATCTGCTAGATGAGAAGAACGAATATCGGGGCCAAGCTGCAGTATTCAGCCACTGGACACCAATTACCGGCCTCGGTCCTGGATGAATCTGCCGCGAAATATCAGGCTTCCGGGTTTGGAGTTTTCACTCTCCTCAACAGTGTATATAAGTTCAGGTTGTTTCAAGTATCGCAACATTCGACAGATTCCCCTATGGCTCAGAAGAAAAAAGAAGGTAGATTTTGCTCATTGGTAGGGTTTTTTTGCTGCATATCGTCTCAGTCCTGTGGAAAAATTGCTTTTTTCTGAATACAGGGCTTCGTTATGAATATGCCCTTGGGGGGATGCCATCTTCAGCCTGTAGGTTGTAGATGGCTTATTATTATGCAAATTAATCTGATAAGGGCGTAGCGAACACTAATGACCCAAGAAGTAAAAAATACCAATCAGCAAAGTGGGGGTGAGGGCTCGACAGATATGGGTAGCGTTTACCATGAAGCCCGTGCGGGGCTGGTGCGCTATATATCGAGATATTTTAAGCGTTCTCAAGAAGCGGAAGATGTGGTGCAAGAAGCTTTTGTAAAGGTTATTGAGGCGCAGAGAGAGCGGGAGATACAGTCTCCCAAGGCTTATCTCTACCAAACAGCCCGACATCTGGCATTGAGTCAGTTAAAAAAGAGTTCCTTCCGGCTGACGGATGTAATGGGTGATGTTTTGCCCGAGTCGGATTTACTGCTCACAGCCAGCATGGAGGAGCAGTACGAAGTTAGTGAAAATTTTGAGGTGTTTTGTCGAGCGGTGCGATCACTGCCGGTGAAATGTCGGCGAGCCTATGTTCTGTGCCGGGTTTATGGCTTTAGTCAAAAAGAGGTAGCGGAGCACATGGGCATAAGTTTGAAAGGTATAGAAGGTCATTTGGCCAGAGCGACGCGTCGTTGTGTCGATTTTGTTGAGGCTGAATATGCCGAGAAGTCCCAAAACCTCAGCTCATATGCTGAGAGGCGAGAGCATGAACAACGTTAGATTATTCCCTAATACAGGCGCCATCAAAGATGAGGCGGCGGTATGGGTTGTCCGTTTGCACGGGCAGACATATAAAACCGGTGAGCAGTTAACCGCCGAGCAGATTGCGGAATTGTCTGAATGGATGGGGCAAAGCGATGAGCATCGTTATCAATTTTTGAAAATGCTTAGTGCCTGGGATTC
>JBFHKI010000170.1:0-5183 GCA_041595415.1 Pseudomonadales bacterium
CACGATGCCTGTAATCTTGAACAGGAAAGGGATGTTGGTCATGTACCAGGAAGCCTGCAATGTAAAAAGCGCAAGACCTGAGATGGTGTTAATGGCAAAACCAAACCAGGCGAAGGGGAAGATCTTGCCTACGGATCCTACGGATACGCCCTGCATGACCCCGAGGAAGCGAATACACATAACAAAAACAAGCCCGACAACAATAGCCAGCCCAACGGAATGAATGGTCAGCATAATGGGGTAACCCCACAGTGAACTGCCGACCCAATTCGCCAACGAAGTTGACTCAAGCCAATATAGAAAACCCATAGGTTAAAACCCCTGAATAATTGATGATGAATTGCTGGATTGGATATTCTTATTGATCTCTAGCCCAGCGAACGCAGCGAATCATGCCAAATTCACCCACCACAAGCAACGTAATATAAGGCTTTCCGGTGAATTGATTTGATACAAGTCAAACTGCTCCGGGCCGTATTGGGCCTTATAAGTATTTTCCGGTAAAGGCTGCTTAATAATTCACAACCCTTTGCGGCAACTCACCACAATGTATTGTCTGAAAAAAAGGGGTTTTAATAGCCCCTTTAGTCTTTCAGTTATCCGGCTTTGCCCTGGTTGGCAACTTCGGCCATGAGTTTTTCCAGTTGCTCCGGTTCACAGAGGTATTCTTTTTTGATGGGACGCAGGTTGTCGTCCAGCTCGTAAGCTATAGGTAAACCGGTGGGGATGTTCAGCTTGAGAATATCCTCATCAGTTATGTCATCCAGATACTTGATAAGGGCGCGTAGGCTGTTGCCGTGAGCGGCGACCAACACACTTTTACCGCTGCGAAGATCGGGAACAATCTGATCGTGCCAGCAGGGCAGAACGCGCTCGACTGTATCTTTCAGGCACTCGGAGCGGGGAATGGCCAAGGGGTCCATCTGTGGATAGCGCGCCAGATACGCCTGATAACGTTCGTCATCATCCTGCAACGCCGGAGGTGGTACATCGTAACTGCGACGCCAGATGAGAACCTGTTCCTCACCATGCTCTGCGGCCGTTTCCGCTTTGTTAAGCCCTTGCAAAGCGCCGTAATGTCGCTCGTTGAGACGCCAGTGCCGGTGAACCGGAGTTTGCATCAGATCCATCTCGTCGAGAATTAACCAGAGGGTGCGAATGGCGCGTTTTAAAACCGAGGTATAACAAACATCAAAGTGGTAACCGCCGTCGAGCAGGCGCTTGCCGGCATCGGCGGCTTCTTTTCGCCCCTGATCAGTGAGGTCAACGTCATACCAGCCGGTAAAACGGTTTTCGAGGTTCCATTGGCTCTGGCCGTGGCGGATAAGTACTAACTTAGGCAAGGGATAAATCCTGAAAAGTGAAAAGAGGCCGCGCATTTTACAGCGCAGCGCCTCGCGATGCGAGACACTGACTGAAGAATGCTCCGGGTTGGTTGCTTAGTGTGTTGCCAGACTCTTGTTGCCGTGGAGAAGATCCAGTAAGTCGGCAAAAATATTGGCCGTTTCGTTGAGCAGGGTTTCCGACAAATCGGGTTCGTCGGTAGCTTCTTCCTCGCTGGAAGCGTCGGTATCTTCCACCACCTCCAGATCAGGATCTGGTGTGTCCTCTGATTCGGCTTCGGCTTCTTCCAGGGGAATACCCTTGGCGAGTTTCCAGTTGTTCAGCAGGTCTTCATCAAGCTGATCCCAGTAGTCGCGGTCGGCTTTGCGCTGATCCATGTTCAGTGAAATAGTTTCGCGCTGGCGTCGCTCTTCGGTTGCTGAAATAACCCCGGTCAGATATATCAAATCGGGATCTGTTGCCAGACGTTCCTGATGCATGGCAACAAGTTGCGGAAAGTAGGGCGAATAATCCTCATAGGAACGGTGGGGTATGCCACCGATCTCGTCCCAGGGCAGTGGGTTATCGTAGGAGCTTTCGCCGATCTCTTCCTCATCAAAGAAGCTGGGTAAGAATATATCCGGCGTTACCCCTTTGTGCTGGGTGCTTTCGCCAGTGATCCGATAAAATTTGGATTCCGTCAGTTTCAACTGACCTTCGGGCAGGTCCATAACGGTTTGAACCGTTCCCTTACCAAAGCTTCGCGAACCGATAACAATACCGCGATTGTAGTCCTGAATGGCGGCAGCAAAAATTTCCGAGGCTGAGGCACTGAGTCGGTCGATAAGTACCATCAGCGGGCCAGTGTATTCCTGACGGCTGCGGGCGCGCTGGTCGCGATAAATATTGTTGGCGGAATCGCGGATCTGTACAACTGGGCCCGGATCGACAAACAGATCGGTCAGAGTGGCCGACTCCAGAAGCGAACCGCCGCCATTGCTTCGCAGGTCGATAATAATGGCGTCAACTCCTTGCTCCTGGAAGTCGCGCAAAATCTTGCGGGTGTCGTTGGTGGTACTGCGGTAATCCGGATCGCGATTGCGCAGGGCCTCAAAATCGAGATAGAAAGAGGGAATATCAATAACACCGATAGCGTATTTTCCGGCTCCGGTGTCAATTTCGATAACCTCGCCCTTGGCGGCTTGTTCTTCGAGCTTCACTTCGTCGCGCACAATGGTAACCACCTTGCGCTCCTCGCTCTGGACGTCCACTCCCGCAGGTATAACCTTCAGGCGCACGGTGGACCCTTTCTCTCCGCGGATACGATCAACTACTTCGCTTAGACTCCAGCCGACTACATCAATAAATTCGCAGTCATTACCTTCGCCAATTTCAACAATGCGGTCCGCAGCAGCCAGGTCTCCACCAAGGTCTGCCGGGCCACCAGGGATAAGCCGTACCACCTTGGTAAATTCGTCTTCAGTGGTCAGCTCGGCACCAATGCCCTGTAGAGAAAGGGACATATTGATATTGAACTCTTCAGACTCACGCGGTGAAAAATAGTCTGTATGGGGGTCGTAAAGTCGCGCCAGAGCGTTGAAATAATAAGCCGCAACATTGCGCGCATTTTGTTGGTTCAGCGTATTGCGTTGGGTGTGGTAGCGGCGGATCAGAGCTTCGCGGGACTCGCCGTCTTCCTGTTCGCTCAATTGCAGGTTCAACATACCCAAGGTCAGGGTTTGATCCCAAAGCAAGTCGGCTGCGGCCTCGTCTTCAGGCCAGTCCAGTTCGTCGCGGTCTATGGGCAGGCTTGCCTCGCTTGTGTAATCAAATTGGTAGTCCGGGTCTTCCAGCTTGGCCAGCAAGTTCTCTATCTGTCGCAAAGCTCGTTCACGAAAGCGGTCATAAATTTCTTTGGCGGCTGTCAGATCGCCTTGCTTGGCCATATCGTCAAGTTCTAGCGCATACTTTTGACGAAACTCCTGAATATCGGACTGCAGAAAGTAGGCATGAGAAGGATCGAGGGATTCAAGATATTTTTGCAGCCAGTCTTCCGACAGGCTGTCGTTAACCGCAATGTCCGCAAAGTGTTGAGTACCCAATACTTCCAGCATGGCGCGCTGGGTAATACTCTGGTTGCGATCAAATTCAATGGGTTGGATTTCCGAAATGGATGTTTCGGGTGGAGCCGGGCAGTCTTCTGCCGCCCACAGGGTCAATGGACCAAGCAACAACAGAGCTGCAATCAAAGGGGCAGCTTTTATCGGGCTCTTGATTAAATCGCGCTTTTGAAAATCAAATATAGGAGTCATTTAAATAATAATTTGTTGATCTATTGGGTCAGACACAATGTAGCGACGAGAGTTCGTCAGTGCAAATAAGGATTTGTTAAGCAACTTGTCCTGTGGAGCGGATTGAGTGGTCTTCGGCTTAAAAAGGTGCATCAGTCGGATTCCCACAATATACGCGCTACCGCAAAGCCGATGCTGACATAGTGATCGGTTTCATAAAGAGGGCTGTTGGTATTTTCTGATCCGGAGAGGTTGTCGTAGCGAAGGTAGCCTTTTAACCACCAATTGTCGATGCGACGATCCAGCCCCAGTTTGATAAAAGCACCACTATAACCCGCATCAGCTTCATAAGCTGGCCGATCAGGAGTGGCATTGGCAAGTGGCACACCATAGAGATATTCGTGGTATTTGGAATCCCCGTACAGAAAGCCGGTATCAAACTTGAAGTTGGTATTGCTCCAGAGGTCGGGATGTTTGTAGGTGAGTTTCGGGTTTGCCAGCCAGCCTACCTGGCGAATATTAGGTACATCCACGGCAAAGACACCACGAACCGGCAGTCGAACCAGCCAGCCATGATCCAGGTCTTCGCCACTGAGGTTTAACTCCAGTGAAGGCCCCAGCTCAAAGGTGGGGTCGATGCTGTCCATACCTGCTCGCAAGGGATTGTTTTTGCTGTCTTCTGTATAAGAGGCATCTGCGCTAAGCGCCAGCTCGACATTTTCGGTCGAAAAGAGTTTGCCTTTGGCTGTGTCGCGGTCGAGTTCAATAATGTCACCGCGATACACTATATAAGGAAAGGGCAGGCCATTGGTCTGATGGTGGCTTGAACCGCGATAGTCGCGCAGTGACTGCACGGCCAGGCCTATGCCAAGTTCGATTTTGGGTTCTTCAGTGGCAGTGCTTTCCGCAGCGTAGAGGTTAGAACCAAAGAATCCGAGTAAAGCCAAGCTTAGGCTGGCCTTGGTTAAAAGCAGGGTGTTAAAAAAGGTTTTCATGCAAGAGAGAGCTAATCTGCTTGGTGGGCAAGGGCCTTTAGCTTACCATTTCAGTGCAAAATGTACGCCGCTAAATATTTTTTCAGATAACTTTCGGAATTTCTTTGAACAAGCTGTTTCAGTCCAGGCAATTATTTACAGACACACTTTTTCTGCTGTTTCTTTTAATAGGGGCAATGTCGGCACATGCCAATGACTATGAATATCAGTTCCACTGGGGGCGCTTGTCTATAGCCGAGTTCCGATTGTCGGTTCCCGAACAGCAGTCCGGGGTTATCAAGGTTGAAGGCAGCACAGTGGGCATCGTGGGTAAAATCTTTAACTACGATGGCGCTATCACGGCAGACTACTCGGACATGAATGCAGTGCTCTTTGAAGTAAGTGGTATAGACAATAATTTTGTTGAGCGGCGCGTAATAAAATTCAGTCCGGACAAGCCAGCTGAAATCATAGAATTTCTCGACGACGAACAGGATCAGCCAGAAGATGCCTTGGTACAGTCCATGGGGGTCACCCTCGAGCCACTTCGCGTGGTGTATTTGTTGCTTCAAAACGCGGATCAAGGTTGTGAGGG
>JBFHKI010000171.1:0-5182 GCA_041595415.1 Pseudomonadales bacterium
GACCTGCATCAGATTTAACGGGCAATCGCTCCGTTATGGTCATAAACTGTGGCAGCAGTTCAAAGCCCGGAGGTTCTGCCCATGCCGTCATACAAGCTTACTTATTTCGATTTTGATGGCGGGCGCGCAGAGCCTATCCGTATCGCCCTGCATGCAGCGGGCGTGGTTTTTGAGGATGTACGTATTTCTTTTCAGCAATTTGGCGAGCTGCGGCTGGATTTTCCCTTCCATACGGTGCCCGTACTGGAGATTGACGGGCAAGCCATAACCCAATCCAACGCCATTAGTCGCTACGTGGGCAAGATGGCGGGGTTGTACCCAGTTGACGCTATACCGGCACTGTATTGTGATGAGGTGCTGGATGCCATGGAGGATCTCAACCACTACATTGTGCGCACCTTTGGTCTGGAGGGAGATGAATTGAAACGAGCTCGTGAAAAGCTGGTTTCCGGCTGGCTTGCCGTGTATTTGCGTGGCCTGAACAGGCTATTAGATCGCGGCGGCGGTGAGTTTTTTGCCGGTGGTAAGTTGACCATGGCCGATCTGAAAGTATTTGTGCAAACCCGTGCTTTGCTGGCCGGAGTTCTGGATCATGTTCCTACAGATATCGTCGAGCAGGATGCTCCCGACCTGCTGGATCACCTGAAACGTATCTCGGCCGACCCTAGAGTGGTGGCCTACTATGCAACACGAACATAACAACTGGAGGAATAGATGAGTGACATTCAATACCCGATAAAAGGCGCCTGCCAGTGTGGAGGGGTGAGCTATGAACTCTTGGCGCCACCGGCGATGGTTGTGGCCTGTCATTGTCGGGAATGCCAGAAACTTTCCACCAGTGCATTTAGCCTTACCGCTATGGTGAACCGCGACGACATAAGGTTTGAAGGTGAAATGGCCGATTGGAGTCGCAGCGCGGACAGCGGCAATATCAGTGCGGCCAAGTTTTGCCCCAATTGCGGCAACCGGATATACCATTTCAATCCCGACGCGCCAGATCAACTGAAGCTCAAGCCAACCTACTTGCAAGATACCCGGGTTATTAATCCCGTCGCCCATATCTGGGTTAGTGAAAAGCAGGACTGGTTTCAGATACCCGAAGGTGTCAAGGTGTTTGACAAGCAGCCCTGATTCGGGGTTGCAAGAACACAAAGGCAAGGATTTAAACTCTATGGAGCGCGTCACCATTCTTGTCGATGTGCAGAATGTCTATTACACAACCCGTCAGGCATTCAAGCGTAACTTCGATTACAACAGGTTTTGGGCCAGAGCCACTGGCAATCGGCAAGTGGTCAAAGCCATTGCCTACGCTACTGAGCGGGGCGACAAAAAACAGCGTCAGTTTCAGAATATTCTCAGCGCCATAGGTTTTGAGGTAAAGCTCAAACCCTTTATCCAGCGTGCCGATGGTTCCGCCAAAGCCGACTGGGACGTGGGTATTGCTTTGGATGCCATGGACTATGCCGAACAGAGCGATACGCTGGTTTTGGTTTCAGGCGATGGGGATTTTGATTTGCTGGCGAAAAAAATAACCGGCAAATACCCCTGCCGGGTCGAGGTATACGGTGTGCCCCAGCTTACGGCACTTTCATTAATAAATGCCGCAAGCCAGTTTTACCCCATCGAGGGTGAGCTGTTGTTGGATCCCTGATCCCAATTAACCGCAGAAGTGCTTAATCTACTCCCTCCGCCAGCTTTATCAGCCGCCCGGTCAGATCCGTTAACTGGGTGCGGGCAAGTTCATTTTGAAGCGTTCCCGCTTCATCAAAGGCGGTATGAGCCTGGGGCAGGATAACAAAGCCCGGCAATACCAGGCAGCCCAGTTCGGTCAGGTAATCCCGCAGGCGCGGAATGACCCTAACACCACCCAGACCACCGGGCGAAGCGGCCATGATTGCCACGGGTTTGCCGCTGAAGGTAACGGCGGGAACTCCGCCGGGCGCTCGCGATACCCAGGTCAGCAGATTGATAAGCAGGGGTGGCATAAAACCGTTGTACTCCGGACTGGCAATCAACAAGGCATTGTGAGTGAGTACAAGCTTTGATAGCTCGGTAGTGGCCTCAGGCAATCCCGATTCTGCCTCGATTTCGCTGCTGTAGATCGGCAGGTCAAAATCTTCCAGGTTAATGCGGGTTACCTTCGCCCCCTGATTTTCTGCTTCATGGATTGCGCTGCTTAACAGTTGCTTGTTCACCGAGCTCTGCCGGTTTGAGCCGGCAAAGGCCAGAATTTTTACTTGTTCAGTCATGAATACTACTCCTGATGGGCAATAGGTTTTTGTTGGCTTGTGTTGTCAACCAGCGTCGAACCATTGGATTGGTAAATGTTGCGTTCTTCCGGTTTGTTGCTCAAATATTGCATAAATTCGAACTCGAACCCTTCGGGGTCTTTAAAGTAAACCGTGCTGCGATAGGGGTGATCATTACTCAGCACGGAAATTTCAAACCCCGCGCCGGTAAGGCGATCGATGATGCCGTCCACATCCTCCACTTCAAAACCTATATGGGCCAACCCCGGGCTGTGGCCATCCAGATCGCGGTTTTGCCCCACTGCGCCGTCATTCAGGGTGATGTAGTAATTGTCATCACCGAAATGCAGCCAGTTGCGTGGCTTGCCCCGCCAGACGTTGGTGTCGCTGCCGCGTACGCGCCATTGGGGAAAGGCCAACTGCAAAAAACTCAAAGTTGAATCGATATTGCCAACGACCAGGTTGGCATGTTCAAGACGTACCATCTGTGTTCTCCTTTTTGTCGGCCTGTGGCTCTGCCTACTCTGTTTCACAGGCCTGCTTAATAGATACACCAATTTTAGTTTGTTTCTTATTGACTGATAATCCGCCTAAAAAGAAAATAACTGTCAACTTCAAGTTTACAGATAAGCTATGAGCGAGTTTTCTGCCATTCCGGTATTTGTGGAGGTGGTAAAACAGGGTGGTTTTTCGGCGGCGGCGCGCAGTCTGGGGATTTCCAAAGCGGCGGTAAGCAAGAGAGTTTTGCAATTGGAAGCCAATCTCGGAGTGCGGCTTTTACATCGCACTACCCGCAAAATCAGCCTGACCGAAGCCGGAGAGCGATACTTTGTCCACGCTCGCAAAGCCCTGGCCGCAGCAAATGAAGCCGAGGATGCGGTAACCGAGTTGCAGGGCGAGCCGCGTGGGGTATTGCGTATTAATGTGCCCATGTCCTTTGGCCGTCTGCAGATTGCGCCCATGATTCCGCTGTTTGCCGAACGCTATCCGCAGTTGGGGATTGAGCTGGTAATGGATGATCGCCGTGTTGATCTGGTAGAGGGCGGTTTTGATGCGGCAATTCGTATTGGGGATCTGCCCGATTCCAGTCTGATAGCGCGCAAGTTAACCCGTTGCCGCATTCTGATCTGTGCTTCGCCTGCCTACATTACCCGATACGGACAACCGGCAAGTCCGCAGGATTTGGTAAATCACCACTGTATTACCTACAGCTATGCGGAAGATGGCAGCGACTGGACCCTGACGGGCAAGGGGGGCACCCAGAGAATCGCCGTTACCGGTAAATACAAGGCGAACAACGGTGAAGCGCTGATTGAACTGGCCAAGGGCGGTTTGGGGATAGGCCGCTTTCCCAGCTTTATTGCCGGGCCACATCTGCAGAATGGCGATCTGGTGCCTCTGTTGAAGGATTATTCTGTGCAGGAAAAATTCGTATATGCAGTCTTTCCCGAACGCGCTTATCTGCCCGCCAAGGTGCGGGTTTTCCTCGATTTTGCCGTGGAATATTTCGGCGGCGAAAATCCGCGCTGGGATTCAGAGGCCCTTTGCGGATACAGATTCTAAGCCAACTGCGCCAAGACTCTGGCTGTGGATCTTTTCTGCTTTTATTCTTCCTTGGGCTCGGTTGCTCATTTAGTTTTGTGAGTGTCATTATGTACAGCTTCAAACCGCTATCCCTTGCAAGGGCGTTAAGCCTGAAGAGGACAGGATCCCGCATAGTAATGCGGTCAGTATATTATCCGGAGGAAGTGTGCCAATAATCAGAGTGGAAATTTTTGAAGGCCGTACTACAGAGCAAAAACGTGAGCTGGTAAAAAGCCTGACGGCGGAAACAGCACGCATAGCCCAGTGCAGCCCCGACTCAATTTATGTCGTTATCGAAGACGTGAAGAAGGAAAACTGGGGCGCCGGTGGCCAGCTTTGTTCGGACAAGTTCCTGGATTGATCCAGGCTATCTCACCCGCAAGAGCGCCGTTAAAATCCCGTGATGTCTCAGGGGAATTGCCTTGTTATCGATGCCCTGGCGACCGACAGCCAGTTGCAGTCTGCGCGGGATGCTCTGCTGTGCGGCGCCAGAGTGGTTTTTGAGTCTTCGCTGGTTCTGAACGCCTGCAAACATTATCTCGAGTGCCACCTGGTCGATACCGAGGGTGCCACCCATCGTTGCGAAAGGGAATACGAAGTGCTGGTCGAAAACGCCAGGCGAATGCTGGAATCCTCGCGCTTCGGTTCCATGTTGCCAGAGCAGCCCCGGCGCTGGTTGGCAGCCGTGACAGGTCCGCCCCGGTAATCTGGAAGGCGGGAACCCTGACCAGCACCATCGGCTAAAGCTCGATGGCGCTTGAATAAAGGCTCTGTTCTAAAAACCTTCCAAAACTATTTTGCCCACGGCGGTACTGCTCTCGATATGCGCGTGTGCCAGCTTGAGGTTTTCGGCATTGATAGTGCCGTAGTTTTCTCCCAGTGTGGTTTGCAGAACACCGGTATCCACAAGCTCGGCAATGCTGGTCAGCAGGTCGTGCTGCTTCTGCATATCCCAGGTTTTGAACATGGCGCGGGTAAACATCATTTCCCAGTGCAGGGACAAAGACTTGCCTTTCAGTTTGCGAATATCAAGCAGCTCCTTCGGGTCGTCAATCAGAGCCAGTTTTCCCTGGGGAGCTAGCACATCGACCAACTGGTCGAAGTGTTTCTCGGTCTGGTTGAGGCTGATGACATGGCTGACATTCTCATAACCAAGAGCTTGCAGTTGTGGCAAAAGAGGCTGGCGATGGTTGATCACATCTTTGGCGCCCAGGGCTTTTACCCAGGCTTGGCTTTGCGGGCGCGAGGCGGTGCCAATAACGGTTGCTTTAGTCAACTTGGCCGCCAGTTGGGTCAGAATGGATCCCACACCACCGGCAGCGCCGATAATTAAAATTCGGTTTTGTGGC
>JBFHKI010000172.1:0-5154 GCA_041595415.1 Pseudomonadales bacterium
CATAGGGGGCTGCAGACATGGCTTGATAGTCCACACCCTCGTGCGCACCAACAAAATAGGCCGGATCGGTAATACGATAGTTGCGAATCAGCTCGTTGGTCTGTGTGTCACGGTAAAAACGCTCTACCACATGCATGTCGGCAGTATGGCTTACACCGCCTTGGTGCAATAACAAACCGGGCTCAAACCCGATAGTATCGACTACCAAAATATCGTCCGCCCAACGACCGATTGAATGACCACCCGGGCTTGGTGTGATATTTTCAGGATGCTGGTCCATATCCATATGAATGGTTCGTACAAAATCCACGTAGCCATATTGAAGGATGATTTTATCTTCCTCCTGATAGATATGGTTAACGTGCTGGTCGTGATTCCAACCCTCGATAATATTAATCGGATGACAACCAAGTGCGGGATCGTCATAGCGTACATCGTAAGCTTCAGCAGCAGCCAGGCCAGCTTCGGTCAGCTCATATCCACCCCAGGTAGGTGCACCCTGTAACTGTGGAGGTGGCTCGCCGCCTTTGGCTCCGGGACCAAAGGACTGGGTTATCCAGGCACCACTGATATTGGGGTCGCCATTGGCAAGACGTTCCGGGCGGGGCTCAACTTGCAAGACTTCTTCCAGGCCAACCTGATTCGCCCGTAAATCCTTGATGGGTCCCACTTCGGATCCATCAGTAAAGGTAATCGAGGTCATCGCACAAAGATTGGCTTCACGCCGACCGGGTGACCCGGCAATATTAATCTTGTCTCCAGGCAACAAACTTTCCTGACTCCACCCTGCATGACCCAAAAGGGTTGCAGAAGACATCTCACAACGCCATCGCTCAGCTTCGCCTGTATCAGATGCCACATCAAAATAGATATAGGAATGGGGATTCACAAATTTCCATTCCACAACTTCAGCATTATCGAAGCTGACTTCTTTGCTGGAGTCAAAATGCGGTGCGGCCGAATGATGGGCCAGCCCCGAGCTTGAAAAACCGATTGCGCTGAACAATGCCAGAGCCAGAACACCAATTTGTCTTATTTTCATCTTTCCACTCTTGGGTATTTAGTTATATGTTGGAGATTGTAAATGAGCTACTCGGCTTGCAAATCCCCAAGTGCAACCCGAAACAACAGAAATTTCAGATCCATTGACACAGAGCAATTACGAAGCCAGTTCACAGTTTTAAACCGCTTTTCTGGTTTGTGTTGCTTGTGGCTGCATCTGCATAGAGCCTAAAAGTTCGCTCCGTAAATGCAGCAGTGCATCAGTAATGACCTCCCTTGACCGAACAAAGCGAATAGTTGGAACGGGAACCGATATAGCGAAAATACGCCCCAAAGGATCGTGAAAGGCCGTACCGGCAGCGCTGATACCTTCGGTATGTTCTTGATCATCAAAGGCAATCTTGCTTATCCGGATCCTTTGGATTTCTGACAACAATTCGTTGGTATTCTCCAAGGTATTTTTAGTCTCCTTGAATAGCCCCTTTTTAAGCAGAGCCAGAATTGAATCATCCTCCAACAGAGACAGTGCCGCTTTCCCATTGGCTGAACTGAAGGCCGGAAAGTCAGAACCAATAGCCGATACCGCACTTAACCTGTGGTTTGCATCAATCTGATCGACAAAAACCATCTTGTCTCCGGATAGAATCGACAAATCCACCGTTTCACCGGTCTTCTGAGCCAGTACTTCAAGATAGGGGCGAACTACTTTGGTGAAATCAAAATCACTGTTAGCCGCCATTCGCATGATGGCCGGTCCAAGTGTTATCCGTGAATTTGGCCCAGTCGAAATAACCATATGCTCTTCCGCCAGAGCGGCAACGATACGCTGCACGGTTGACCTTGGCAGGGATACTTTTTTAGCAAGCTCGCCAGTATTCAAGCCTTCCCTTTCTTTCTCCAGCACTCGCAGAATAGTTGCCGCACGAGCAATAACCTGTATACCTGAACGATCTTTATTTTGCTTCACTATCACCCCGATCCCTTTACATCGACTTTGAATCTTGTCGTGCATATATATTTTTGCGCAGAACGACTTGACCGCAATGCGGGCACAATAACCGCATAGTGGTTAACAAATCAATAAACTTGCGCTAAGCTTGTGCGGTTCCAAGAGGGGAATAAAGCGTTTAAGCTAGCCGAGTATTCACAATTTGCCAAAGCAGCTCAGCATTAGGCAAGTTTGGGGGAATATCTTTGTCATCGTCGAATTCCGTCTTCTATTGGAGGATTCGGCACATGTTTCGGATTTATAAAAAAAGAGAATCATATGAATACTGGACTACTCATAGCTGTACTAATTTACGAGGTAGCTCTTATCCTGGGGGTCGGTCTATGGATCGCCAAAAAGGAAGCCAGTCACCCAAAACACGAAGGTGATTTCGCGCTTGCAGGTCGCGGCCTGCCAGTGCCTGTGGTTGCCATTACCCTTGCACTGACGGTACTGGGCACAGCCCATATTCTGGGTGTGTTTGAGATGGTATGGGGCGTTGGTGCCGCCGCTGTCTGGTTTAGTATTGCCCACGTTATTCTGCTGGTTATCGTCTGTCTTTCGACAGGCCTTTGGGTACGTCGGCTGGGTCTTACAACAGTTCCAGAAATTCTGGATATGCTTTATGGTCGGGCTACCAGGCTCTTTGTTTCTTGCACCATGGCCGGCATTATCTTCGGAATCCTGACCATCGAAACCCAGGGTATCGGCATCCTTATTGCCACTATGACCGGCTGGGAAATTAAAGATGGCGCTATGGTTGGTGCAGTTATCGGGATTTTCTACGTTATTCTGGCTGGTATGAAAGAGGTCGGCTGGCTGAACCTGATCAACGCTATAGTCATGTATATCGGTTTGATACTCGCGACCGTATTTTTGGCTCTCGCTCTACCGGGCGGTGATTACAGTAGCGTTTACGATCACTATGCCAACAACCCCCAAACCGAACATATGTTAAGCATCTGGGGTAACTCGCAGATATTCCTCACTTTCTCTCTGGGTATGGTTATCGCTGTGGTGTTCAGCCAGAGTATCAACCAAATGCTTATGCAGCCTTGTATGTCAGCGGCCAGTGAAAAAACTATTCGCAAAGCGCTCTGGTGGGCTGCCCCCATTAATGGCCTGTTCGGTGTATTTGCTGTGGTAATAGGCCTGACAGCAGCAGCTCTTCCCGAATTCGCGGCTCTTGGTCCAAAACAGGCCGCAACCACCATGCTGGTTGAGATGTTACCGCCTTGGTTGTCGGCTATTCTGCTGGCTTCTTTCCTGGCCGCTATTCTTTCAACCTTTGCTATGACAAGCCTTGCACCGGCAACTATTATCACCGTCGATATTTATAAGAACTTATATCGGCCGAATGCAGACGAAAAAGAACTGACTCGTGTTATGCGACTGTTGATTATCGTACTTGCCTGTATTGCAATGGCTGTTGCCGCAGCACTTCCTCCCATATTGGCGGCCATGAACTGGCTATTCTCTTGGCTGGTACCCGTTTTCTGGATTGTGCTATTTGGTCTTTTCTGGAAACGTAGTTCGACAGTGGCTCTTGTTACTATGGCGGCTGCCTGGATTGCCAACTCACTTTGGTCTTTCACCTCAATACACGAAGCAACCCCCTTACCAGCCGATGGCAATGCCTATATCACTTTACTTGTCACCCTTGTTTGCAGTGTAGGCGGTAATCTCATCGTCAAAGGTAAACCCGGTTTCTTTAAGTCAGAGGAATACCAAACACGACTGACAGAAGAACACGATAAACAAGCAGCCGCCGATGCGGCCGCAGTCTGAGGGAGGAGAAAAAATGTTTTGGAGCATATTTCTAAATTCATTGGCATTAATCCTAATCATTATGGTGATAGGACAGTTAATCGCATCCTTCGTTGAAGGCAGATCAAAGGGCGAGGAATAAATAATGGAAGGATTAGATACAACAAAAGTCTGGATGCTCGGTGTTGTAGCCGCCATGGTCGTTTTTGGCATCGCTGCAGCTATCGGCTATTACAAAAATCCACAATCAAAAGAAGAAACCCATCGGGATTAGGTTTTTTCAGATTTCGCAACCAAGGGGGCTTATGCCCCCTTTTTGAGTGAACAAACATCACTATTAGATGTATTAACAGATTTGAGGTTCTTCAATGATATTTGAAACCATGCTAGCTGGTGTGCCCTGGGCACTTCGAGCCACTGCAATGCTCTACCCCGAGTTTAAAGCCCGGATGAAAGAAAAAGATCTGGTTGCACAGATGAAAATCCAGGACAACTCCAAGGGACGCTGGTTTGAACTCAAGGACGGAAAAGTAAAGTCCCGATCCGGAATACACCCAAATCCGGATGTAACCATTTGGTTTAAAAATGAACGTGTTGCTTTCAAAGCTCTGAAGCCACCCAAGGACTATGGAGCCCTGGTGCACGCCGGGAAAAACTTCCAGATGGGTGTCACTGGTGACGACCCACTTGTTTGCTGGTGGATGGAACTGCTCGGCTCTATGTTGACTGTAGGCTATAAATTCGGAGAAAAACGTGCCGACGGCACTCATCGCTATGTAAACAATACCAACGGTGGTCCGGTTTACGTGGATGTAAAAGACGGCAAAATCGTACGTATTACTCCGATCAATTACTCACCGGACGATGCCCCTTCATGGTCAATTGACGCGCGCGGCCAAAAATTCACCCCACCGCGGAAGGCGACCGTTACGTCCTACTCTCTGGCTTGGAAATCCATGATCTATTCCGAGGACAGAAATCTCTATCCCATGAAACGGGTTGATTTTGATCCCAACGGTGAACGCAATCCGCAAAATCGCGGCATCTCGGGTTACGAACGTATCAGTTGGGACGAAGCGCTGGATATAGTTGCCAATGAGTTCAAGCGGGTTAAAACCGAATGTGGCCCTGGCGCCATTGCCGTCAGTCACGGTTCACACCATAACTGGGGCAACGTCGGTTACTACCTCTCAGCCCTGATCCGCTTTTTCAACGGCGTAGGCTGGACTCGTGTAATCCACAATCCGGACAGTTGGGAAGGATGGTACTGGGGCAGTGTGCATCACTACGGTCATTCCATGCGTTTGGGGAATCCTGAATTCTTCGGTCAGGTGGAAGACTGCCTGAAAAATGCCGAAATGATTGTTTTCTGGTCCAGTGATCCGGAAGCAACCAAC
>JBFHKI010000173.1:0-5122 GCA_041595415.1 Pseudomonadales bacterium
CCTCTTTAAAATAAGCATCAAATTCCATGTCTGGCAAAGCCTCCAGTGTCAGCTTGGCTTTTATCGACCTTCTTCTTTCCGCCGCATCCCGCGGAATCCCGGCAAGCGCACTGCTTGGAATATCAATTTTTGCTTCAAGATCGTGGGCACTAATAAACACAGCCAGAGTCTCGCCAGATTTGATCGACTGCAGGCGACGGTAACTCAGATTGGCTATTTGACCGTCAAAGGGCGCAAGAATGCTGGTATCACTCAGTGCTTTTTCAACCGTATCCAGTTGGGCTTCGGCAATATCGCGTTGCGACTTGCGCTGCTCCAGGACGCTCTGGGCAATAGCATCTTCACTTGCCAACCTCAGCGCGCGTTGATATTCCTCTTCGGCATTTTCAAACTGCGCGCGGCTGGATATAACCTGATTGATAAAGTCGCGCTGATCCAACTGCGCGATCAAAGTACCTTCCGTTACCAAATCACCCTCTTTGATCGGCAATTCCTGTATTTGCCCACCCACCTGAAAGCTCAGCTCAGTTCGGTCTGCCGCTTCGATAACTGCCGGGTATCTGTGAATTCTATGTTGCTGACTGTCCTCTAGCTCGATGAGTTTTACCGGACGAGGTAAAGGTGCAATTGCCGCTTCGCTTTGCATAATGTCGCAACCGGTAAGATTAATAGCGATAAGCAACCCCGTCAGGAGTGGAAATAATTGAGTGGATTTCATTGAAATGATCCCTAATGTGCTCTAATTGATTTACAACAAATACAAAGTAAACTATACGGTGTAGTTTATTATCTTTCCGGGAAATGTAAACCCATGAGTGTAATTTTATGAGTGAAGTAAAAGTGACCGAAAAATTGACATTAAAAGAGCAGAAAAACCGGGATATCCTGGATGCTGCAAAAGCTGAGTTTCTTGAAAGGGGCTTCGACAATGTCAGTATGGACGCTATTGCTGATCGCGCATGCGTAAGCAAACGAACTTTGTACAACCACTTCCCAAGCAAGGAAGAGCTGTTCGAGGTAATCACTCAAAAGCTTATAGAGCAAGCTAAAGGAAGAATGCGTGTCGATTACGATCCAACAAAAACTCTGGAGCAACAGATCAGAGAAATTGCCCACACACACGCTGAACTCTGTCAGGACGAAGCTCTTATCTCCACCGTGCGAATGGTTCTGGATGGTGTGCTCTCTACCCCGGAAAGCTGCCGCACCGCAATACATGGTGCAAAATGGGAACAAGAGCCGTTGATCGATTGGATAAAGTCAGCACAAGCCGACGGCAAGGCCGTTGAATGCGATGCAAAAATCAACGCCTACCTTTTCCGTTCAATGCTGGATGGCATGTTTTTTTGGCCAAAGGTCATCGCAAACCAAGAGTTACCCGAAGCAATGGATCAAGAAAAAGCAATTAACAGTGCCGTGAAAATGTTTCACGACCTGGTTTCTGCATGAGCCAAAAAGCGAGACAAGTTGCGCAAAGTCGACTGACTTGGCTCGCTATTTTCGCTTAAAACCTAGCTGCATCAGGACGGGGCTGACTCTGCATCGAAGAATGTTTTACGCGCCAGAAAGAGACCAGACAAAGGAATTGCCGCTTGCAGAATATGTCTGAGCTCGGCATCCCAGGTTGGTGCTGCCAGTGCGGGGTTAAAGGGGGCACCTACCCAGAATGGCGCGTAATAACCAATCAGAGCGATCAGGGTCAGATACCAGGTTGCCCGGGTGCGAAACCAGTCTTTGCCAAAAAAGACAACCAGCACCAGACATATGGTCGCTACACTACCCACACCCTCACGTAAGACGTGGTACCAGGAATGGTCGGCACCACCCGGGTGATCCGGCGAAATCATAAAGAGAGGATCACCGATATGACTAAAGGTCTGATACAGGCTCTCCCAACCAACCAGAAACCCCACCACGATTAAAATCCGACTAGCTACCAGTTTATTCAACTTCATTTTTACATCCTTACAACTACATCTATCTGAACTCACCAGGGCCGATCGACATTTGATGCACAATCCCGGGAACAGAGACAAATATCCTAGGATATTCCGGCACTGTGGGGGCAGTTTCTAAACTGGCTTTCACCCTTTAAAAATAAAGGACAAATTTTGTATACACTCCAGATAAAATATCTGTGCCGGCTTACACAACAAGAATCATCCGGAGACTCTTTGGCAAACCGATTTAACACGCTGTTCCCTCTTTGGGCCGTTCTGGCATCTATACTGGCTTATATACAGCCGGGTGCTTTCTCCGGTTTTGGCGCTGCCATTATTCCGTTGCTGTCGGGCATTATGTTCTTTATGGGTTTAACCCTGAAAATCGAAGATTTCAAAAGGGTATTAATAGCCCCGAAACCCGTTGCCATAGGTGTGACATTACAGTTCCTGCTTATGCCGCTGCTGGCTTTCCTGATTAGCCGGATTATGAATCTACCGGAACAGATAGCAGCTGGCCTGATACTGGTGGGCTGTGTCGCCGGAGGCACCGCCTCCAATGTGATTTGTTATCTTGCCCGCGCCAATCTGGCCTTATCCATCAGCATGACCATGACCTCCACCCTGTTAGGTGTACTCCTCACGCCGATGCTCTGTTGGTTGTATATTTCAGAATCCATTGATGTCGACTACCTGCCGATACTGGTTAGCATACTCAAAATGGTTATTTTGCCGGTGCTCAGCGGGGTAGCCTTGAACCACTTCTTTCACGCAGAGGTTAACCGTGTAGAACCTCTGCTGCCGACACTGTCCATAGTCGCCATCCTGTTTATTATTGCCGTTGTGGTTGCCTTGAATCAGCAGACACTGGTACAAGTTGGCCCAGCTATCTTTGTTGCCGTTGCCCTGCACAACGGGCTGGGCATGATAGGTGCGTACGCCTTGAGTCGTGCGCTCCGGCAATCTGTTGTCGATAGTCGCACCATAGCCATAGAGGTCGGCATGCAGAATTCCGGTCTGGGGGTTGCACTCGCCCTGAAATATTTCACACCCCTGGCGGCCCTGCCGGGTGCCCTCTTCAGTATTTGGCACAATGTGGTCGGATCGGTTCTGGCCAGTTACTGGAAAGAAAAGTACAAATCCGGGGTCTCTTGAATCATTCAGACAACCGAAGTGTCTGGCTCTGAAATATATTTTTGACACCTATCAAGAAGATACTCTGATACATCTTTATTATGGGACACGGCGTCTTTGCCTATCTTCAGGAGAGTTTTATGCGCACCTTGATTACTCCAATCCTTATCTCGGCCACTATTGCTACAGCTGCGGCTCAAGCACCTCAATCCCCAAAAGGCGCTGAACTCCTGCAACCCTTTAAACAGAACCTGCAAAAAGCACTACTTGAGGGCTTGGCACAAAGTCCGGAGCAAGCCGTCGAAGTGTGCCAGCTGCTGGCTCCGGAAATAGCCGAAAACCTGTCGAAAGACGGAATTTATATGGGTCGCACCAGCGATCGTCTGCGCAATCCGGACAATGCAGGTCCGGAGTGGGCCACTGCTGTTTTTGAAACCTACCTTGAGGACGACTCAACCCCACAGCCGACAAGCTTGACTCTGGAAAACGGTAAAAGCGGTTATGTAGAGCCCATTCTGGTCCAACCCCTTTGCCTGACCTGTCACGGCACAAATGTGACAGAGAGTCTGAGCACCAAGATAAACGCCGCCTACCCGGAAGACAGGGCAACTGGTTATGCCGTTGGTGATCTGCGCGGGGTTTTTTGGGTGGAGTACCCTGAGTAATGCCGGGCGAAATTGTAGCTACAAGAAAAATATCAGGCTCGATTGCTCCATTGCGTTAGATTGACAAGCATTACATTAAATAGTTATCGCGATAAAAATCATGCAGAATGGCTTTCATCAGGAATCTTGGAAAAAGCTAAAGGGAAGGATAACCATGCCTAACTATGGGTTTCACCGATACCTCTGGCCGGTAGGCATTCTGGTTGTTGGCTTTATATTCTCTCTTTTTATCGCAATATATACCCTAAACCTGATATCCCAACAGGAAAGTGAAGAGTTCCATGCTCTTGCCGAGGCAAGGGTCCACAGCATCCAAGAAAAACTGAGCAACCAGATTTTGCTCCTGCAGGGCGGCGCCGGGTATTTTCGTGCGTCCCAGGAAGTAACCAGAGAAGATTGGCACACCTATGCAGAGGCCTTGCAAAACAACTTTGATCTTACTGGCGTACAGGGACTGAATTTTGCCCCTCTTGTTGCAGGAGATCAGTTACAGGAACATATCGATCAAATTCGTGCTGAAGGTTTCCCCGAGTACAGTGTTCGCCCCGAAGGTATACGTAATCAATACACCCCTATAGTCTATCTGGAGCCATTCAACAGCCGGAATCAACAGGCTTTTGGTTACGATATGTTTTCCGATACGGTTCGCCGTAGTGCGATGGAAACCGCCCGGGACAGCGGACAAGCAGCCATCTCGAACAGAGTAACACTGGTGCAGGAAAGTGAACCGCAAGTCCAGGCCGGTTTTATTCTCTACGCCCCGGTCTACAAGAGAGATCTACCCATAAGCACTCTGGAGGAACGTCGCGCTGCACTCTTCGGTTTTGTCTATAGCCCCTTCCGGGCACAGGATTTTCTGGACAGTATTTTCCCCGCCAATCTGCCATACAGCGAAATCCGGATATACGACGGTCGACAAACAACCCCGGATTTTTTACTGGCTTCCAGTCTCAGCCAACAGAGCCCGGATAACCAGTCTTCTGAAAACAATCTGCAGTTAGATATCCCTCTGGAATTGGGGCAAAGCCTCTGGACAGTCAGGGTAAGCGCCACACCCGAGTTCTACAGCCTTTTGGATCGCCGTTTTCCATGGATAATCTTTCTCGGTGGATTTGTAATCAGTTTGGCACTGGCCCTGCTGATCTGGTCGGAACAAAAATCCCGCCTCAAGGCTCTTCAGTTAGAGCTGAGTGAGGCTCAACTTGCTATAACTTTTGATTCCATTGGCGACGCGGTTATCCGTACCGATACAAAAGGCGGTGTAACCGGATTAAACCCTATTGCCGAGCAATTAACCGGCTGGCCCAAAGTGGAAGCACTGGGCAGGCAAATAGAGCAAGTCTTTAAACTTATCAATGAAGATACACGTCAACCTGCGCCACC
>JBFHKI010000174.1:0-5113 GCA_041595415.1 Pseudomonadales bacterium
ATGAAAACCCAAAGGCACAGTGGCACCCAGAACGCTTTTATTCTAAAAACAAAACTAGTCACATTCACCACTCCCTACCATTAACTTAGAGATGGTATCCCCCGAAACCAAATAATTTTTGCCTTAATTTAGATCATCAAGAACAAATCTTATACCCCCGAGTATAGGCCTACCATCAGAGTTGCGGAAGCGGCTTAATAGATTATTCATGTGCAAC
Organism: Pseudomonadales bacterium; assembly: GCA_041595415.1. Classification (GTDB taxonomy): domain Bacteria; phylum Pseudomonadota; class Gammaproteobacteria; order Pseudomonadales; family GM7GCV1; genus JABJGI01. Next base: position 218 of record JBFHKI010000174.1, read on the forward strand.
AATGTCCACCGGACCACAAGGGAGAATTCCATATGCCCGATACTATCTATATCACTGGAGGTAGCGGATTTGTCGGTCAAGCCCTGACCAGACATTTTCTCGAGCAAGGAGACTTTGTCTATGTGCAAAGCCGCTCACCGGAAAAACAACAGAAAAAGATCGCATCTGAGTTTATTTCGAGCCCAAGATTCATAGACAGAAAAATTGATCTCCTTATCAATTTGGCCGGCAAACCATTGGCAACCCGCTGGAGCAAAAACACAAAGCAAGAAATCTATGCCAGCCGAGTCGATTTTACCCGAAAACTATTCGATGATTTTTCTCGTTTGCCAGCTGAATGGCTACCAAAACGGCTTTTCTCAACATCGGCTATAGGCTATTACCGGGGCGGTGAGGCCATTCAAACTGAATCTTCAGCAAATGGCCGTGGTTTTTCCGCCACACTTTGCCGCGATTGGGAGCAAGCCGCCCGGTTATTCAAAAATCTGGGCTGCAGCGTCCATATAATGCGACTGGGCGTTGTACTCGACACAAGTGGCGGCAGTCTTAAAGCCATGTTGCCGAGTTTTAAACTGGGTTTGGGTGCCCGGCTTGGATCTGGCAATCAATGGTTTAGCTGGATTGGTCTCGGAGATCTACTGGCTATATACCAATACTGTATTAATCTCGACATTCTTCCTGAGGTAATAAATGCCGTTGCACCGAGTGCAATACGCAATACGGATTTTACCCGGCAACTGGCCTCGGCTCTGAAGCGACCAGCAATACTCTCCGCACCAGAATTCCTTCTCAAGGCGTTATTGGGGGAGGGTGCTGATGATTTTTTGCTTGCCAATCTGCGTGTTTCGCCTGTCGCGCTTCAGACTATGGGCTTTGAGTTTGAAACACCTGATATCGAATCCCTATTTTCACAAATTCTGTCCAGGAACACTTTCGCCGATTGAATATATTTTTTTATTAACTCCCTTGTGAAGGGTTCAGCGCATAGAATACCCTGCAAAGAGAGTCTGACACTTTGGCAAATCAACCTATAAAGCACATTAGATTTATAATGCATCTATATGAATTAAAAAGAATATTTTTATCTATATTGCTTTTGGCAAGCCTGTCCGAAAACCTCATCGCCCAAACGCAAGAATACGGGCGCAGTGAATTGGCACATGCTCCCAACATCCAACTCGAATTACTCTCCGAAAAACAAAGCATCGCACCGGGTGATAGCTTCACATTGGCCTTGCGCATACTACCCGAGGAACACTGGCATATTTACTGGAGAAACCCCGGAGATACCGGCTTGCCAACAAAGGTCAGCTGGCAGGAAAACCCGCTGATCAGTTTTTCCGATCTCCAGTGGTCTGTACCTTCACGGGCCGAATATCAAGGTTTTATCAATTACGGTTACTACGGAGAAACCTACCTGTTTTCCGAGGCAAAGGCCACTGACAATCTGATAATCGGACAAGATCTGAAGCTGGGCGTCAAAGTCGATTGGCTAATTTGCGAAGAGATATGTATTCCCGGTAGCGCCACGCTTGAGCTGGAGCTGTTCGTTTCCGAACAGAGTGTGGATGCTCCATGGGCTCCCCAAATTGAAACGGCCTACAACAAGTTACCTGAAAAAATTGGTCGGTTGGCCGGCACCTATCGGGTTGATGAGGGATTTCAGGTGGCAATTCAGCTTCCGGAAAAATTACAAGAGCTGCAGCCACTCGGGTTTTTCCCTATTAGCGCCAAATTGGTCGACAACTTGCCAGTACCTGACCTGCGTAAACCACAGAACGACACTCTGTTAATTCGCACGGAAAATGCCACTAGTGTGGACGGCTATCCTTCAACCTTTGAAGGCCTGCTCATAATGGAAAACGGGCAGGGCACTCCGCTTGCCTATCAGTTCGGTGTGGAAGCCGATGCGTCAGTACCACTTAACAGTCTTGCCGAACCAGCGGCCAGTCTGCCTTTTATCCTGATACTGTTATTTGCGCTCCTGGGTGGATTGATACTCAACCTTATGCCCTGTGTGCTCCCGGTACTGTCACTCAAGATTATGCACCTTGTAGAAGAGAACAACTCTGCGAGTCGACATATCCAGGGGCTCGCCTATACAGCAGGTGTGGTCCTGAGCTTTCTACTTATCGCGGGTCTGATGTTAGCCCTCAGAGCAGCAGGGCAAAGCATCGGCTGGGGTTTCCAACTTCAATCACCCATTTTTATCGCTGTTTTGGCATATGTACTATTTGTACTGGGTCTATCACTTTCGGGCTTTCTGGAGCTGGGTGCTTCTTTGACCCGGCTCGGCAGCATCGGCACACATATCAGTGGTCCGGTAAGTGGATCTTTTATGACTGGCGCTCTGGCAACGATAGTTGCCACACCCTGTACCGCGCCTTTCATGGGTGCAGCTATGGGTGCTGCCGTTACCATGAGCCCACTACCGGCATTACTGGTATTTGCCACTCTGGGATTGGGGTTGGCCTTACCTTTCTTGCTCATATCCTTTGTGCCCGCTTTTGCCCGCCGGATCCCACAACCGGGACAATGGATGGCAACCCTCAAGGAAGCCCTGGCCTTTCCACTTTATCTGACCGTTATTTGGCTCCTGTGGGTATTTGCCAATCAAACCAGCACCGATCAGCTTGCACTGATTATGTTTGGTCTGGTTAGCATTGTCTTCGGTCTCTGGTTGCGTCGTATAAACCGCTCGGGCAGCAACTGGTTGCTCGGCGGAACACTGGCTGCCTGGGCATTGGCATTGTCGATATTACCCAACATAGGAACAACCGATGACCAAGGGCTGGTAAAACTCCCTTACAGCGATCAGGCGTTAGCCTCAGCCCTTGCCAATGACAGGCCGGTTTTTGTAAACCTGACCGCAGACTGGTGTATTACCTGCAAAGTAAATGAGCGTGTCGCGCTGAGTAACACTGACGTGGAGAATTACTTTGAAGAACAGGGGATTGTTTATCTGGAAGGGGACTGGACCAACGCCGATAAATCAATTAGCGAGGTACTGGAGCGGTTTGATCGCAATGGCGTGCCGCTCTATCTAGTATACCTTCCGGGTCAATCAGAGCCGCAAATACTGCCACAAATTTTGACCCCATCAATTATACTGAATGCGTACGCCGGAGCTTAATCGCCCGAGTAAATACAGCCGCTGGTACAGGTTTCCTTGATTTCAACCCGACTCAATTCCGGCAACCTGGGCTGCAGCTGATGCCACAACCACTTGGCTAAATTTTCACTGGTTGGATTCTCCAACCCCTCTATATCATTTAAATAATGGTGATCCAGACGTTCAAAAACCGGCTTGAAGGCCGTTTTGATATCCCCGAAGTCCATTATCCAGCCTGAATGGGAATCCGGATTACCGGCAACTACCAAGCGTACCTGAAAGGAATGACCGTGCAGTCGGGAACATTTGTGCCCCTCGGGGACATTTGGCAATCGATGCGCTGCCTCGATCGAAAAATCTTTGTAAATTTCCATAAAAACCACTGATAAAACGGGCTTGCATACTAATGCCGGAAACTTATTTCACACAAGTTTCACTTTGATGATTGACAACAAAAAGCCTTTCGTTAGAATGCACGCCTTCTTATCGCGGGTGGTTAGCTCAGCTGGTAGAGCATCGCCCTTACAAGGCGAGGGTCACAGGTTCGATCCCTGTACCACCCACCAAGATAAATTCTATTCGGACCGGTAGTTCAGCTGGTTAGAATGCCGGCCTGTCACGCCGGAGGTCGCGGGTTCGAGTCCCGTCCGGTCCGCCAGATACAAAAAAGGCTCCCAATTCGGGGGCCTTTTTTGTATCTGCCAGTTAAACGACGAGCACCCTCGAAGCGACCTTCAACAAACAGCGATCTCAAGCATCTGTTTGGACGAGCTCCAGCTCGCTGAGCAGGGATGAGAAAAATCTTAACGGTTTTTCTCATCGGTTCCGTCCGGTCCGACAGATATAAATTCGGGGGACCTTTTTTATATCTGCTTCAACCCAGGCGACCAACATCTTTATTCACAGAAATTTACGCACACTGATGCCGACCCCCAGTTTTAAGCTGGTATAGTTTGGCCTCCAAATTTCAAACTCAGGGTTCATGTTTAAACGCATAGGAATTATCGGCTTTGTCGACAACCCTCTGGTAAAGGAGACGGTAAATCGTCTGGCTTGTTACTTTGAACAAAGCGATGTCGATTACCTGATCGAAGAGGGCACCCGCAACCTTACCCAGCTGTCCGACAATAAAAACAGCTGTGGTCGAGCCGAAATGGGCGACTCCTGCGACCTCATCATCGTTGTCGGTGGTGATGGCAGCATGCTGCACGCAGCCCGGGATCTGGTCGACTATCAAGTACCCTTGCTCGGCGTAAACCGAGGACGGCTCGGTTTTTTAACCGATATTCCACCTTCGGAAATAGAACAACAGGTGGGAGAAGTGCTTTCCGGGAACTTTGTCACCAGCGAGCGGTTTCTCCTTGAGTGCGAGTTGGTTCGAAACGGCACGGTTGTCGATCGCGGTATAGCCCTCAACGATGTGGTTCTTCAGCCACGAGAATCGATTCGAATGATCGAACTGAGCCTGGAAATTGACGATCAGTACGTATATACCCTGCGATCCGATGGTTTGATTATCGCTACACCTACGGGTTCTACGGCCTACGCTTTGTCGGGGGGCGGGCCGATACTGCACCCCAACATAGATGCTATCAATATAGTGCCTATCAACCCCCATACTTTAAGTAACCGCCCCATCGTTGTTGATGGCGAAAGTCAGCTGGAAATTGAAATTGCCAAACAGAACCGGGTAAAAGCCCAGGTGGTTTGTGACGGCCAAAATCACTTGCTCAGCCAATGGGGAGACAAAGTCCGAATTCGCAAGAAGAAGACCCAAATCAAGC
>JBFHKI010000175.1:0-5101 GCA_041595415.1 Pseudomonadales bacterium
GGTCGCAATCGGGTTACCTGCCGATTTCTATTACCCAGGAAGTGCTGATTGATACGAGGGGCAATATCTTTACCTCGGGAGCGACCGGGATGTATGTTCTGCGCAATTCTGGTGATTTAGCCAATCGTTGGTAAAATCGGGTTAGATAAATCAAATTAAGGCGGTGCTTGCGCCGCCTTCTATTTTGCGGGGAAAAGCATAATGAAAAAAATAACAGCGCTCATATTGAGTTTGGCTGCAACAGCTGTATTTGCGCATCATGGCAGTAATGGCCAGTTTAATCACGACATCAAAGTGGAGGTCACCGGGCTGGTTACCGATGCTCGCTTTGTTAATCCACACGCTTATATTTATTTCAATGCGGTTGGTGACAATGGCGAAACCCAAGAGTGGCGTTGTGAACTTCGCGGCGGAAGCTTGCTGAAGCGCAATGGCTGGACAGAGGAAATGTTTGCCGAAGGTACCCGGATTACGGTGAATGGTTCACAGGCCCGGCGCGAGGAATTTGGCTGCTATACCGATACCATAACCTTTGCCGACGGTCGTGTTGTCACTCGATATGATGTTCTTGATCCTGTCATTGAGCAGGTGGTTGAAGAAGTTAACCTTGCTCCCGGTACTCCGGTTCTGCATGGCCACTGGGTTGCCTCTGAACGCGGTGGTGCTGCGCCGGAAGCCGCAGCGGAATTTGCGCAGTCGCTGTGGCCAGCCGATGTTCCACAGGGTCGACAAGAGTTTGCCGTATCGGAAATGGGAGCCGCTGCTGTAGGTGATAATTTTGATCGTGAAATGAATCCCCGATTCCATTGTCAGGCGACTAATCTGTTTCATGATTGGTGGTTCGATATGCACGTCAACAAGATTGAACAGACCGACGACAGGATAGTAATGACCTACGGCTTTATGGATATAGAGCGCACTATCCATCTGGATATGGACGAGCATCCGGTGGGTATAGTTCCCAGTCGTGCGGGTCATTCGATTGGCTGGTGGGAAGGGAATACTTTGGTAGTTGATACCATTGGTTTTGAAGAAGGTTGGCTGGAAGCAACCCGTCAGGGCATCAAACACAGCGATCAGATGCATACAGTCGAACGGTTTGATCTCAGTGATGATGGTGAGTGGTTGGTGTTGACCTATACAATCAATGATCCACTCTATCTGACCCAACCCTATACGGGTCAGCTCACTCAGGGTAAAACACTTGCACCCTATGATTCATACGAGTGTGAGGATCTGACTGAAGAACGGGTTGAAGGCTTTTAAGCCGAGCCGCGCTTTGTAAAAAAAGAAAAGCCCTGCATATGCGGGGCTTTTTTGTTCAGGGGTACGAAAAATGCCCATGTGTTAATCGCGTTTGATTGTGGTTTCGGGAAGGTCTTCCCGGGCGCGTCTTTGGCGTACTTCTTCGAGTACCACCATGGTGCGGCCGTCTTCATGAATCATGGTGCTAAGTGCCATTTCGTTTGCGCCATTACGCGCGGGCCAACCCAGAATGGTCAATCGGTCCCCGACTTGGGCAAAATTCCGGTTGTTGCCAAATGAATCCCAACGTGCGGGGGCCATAGATTCGATTTCCCAAGTCTCGATACTGCCATCATCCAGCTCCGCTTCAAGTTCGAGCAATATGTGGGGCGTAACGAAGTCGAGCCGGGTGAGCGTTCCCGTACGGGATATTTTGTTGTCGATATCGTAGATGGCAAAGGAGTGATGTGCATCAACCGAGCCGGACAGGAATATAAAAATGAAGCTGGTTAAGCCGAATGCATATTTGATCGAGTGTCTCATTAAGGTGGCTCAAGAGGAGTTTTAGTATCCGATAAGCTACACCAGTGTATTCAGTAACGCTTTCCGATTTACATTGATTGAATAAACTTAGCAGAAGGTTACCCTTATTCAGGAGGGGCTGCCGTTTTATCCCGGCCAGGCTCGATTTGAGCCACTGGGCTTTTGCTTTGCCAGTCAAATTGGAGAGGTGGTTTCTTTTTTGGGCTCTGTTTGTCAATTTCTCTCGTCGGGCTCTCAAGTCCGTAACGTGTCAGCCAGATGTCTGCCGTTAGTTTCAAGCTTTTCTGCATCATGGCTTTGGCTCGTCCTTCCGCTGTTGTCCTGAAAAGATGTGGTGTCATCAGCAGCAAATCGGAAATCTGTTCCCGGTTATCCAGGGTGAAGTTGAATTGCAGGTTTTGCTTGCCAAGTCCGACAAAACCGGCAGGTGGATTGGAACTGACCGTCTTTTCTTCCTTGATGCTGGGATAAATAAGCTTGCGCAACTCGAGCAAGTGATTTGCCCCGGCTTCTACCAGAACCAGTTCGCCGTCTTGTTTCAGTATGCGGGCGAATTCAGAATAAACCGGAAAACCAAACAGGCAAATAATCCGGTCAAGGCTGTTTGCCTTGACTGGAATCTTGGCATTGCTGGCAACAACCCATGTCGGGTTTTTATCTTGTCTTGCCGATGCGAGTATTGCCGGTTTGGAGATATCCAGGCCGATAAGCTGAAGCTTGTGTGTCTTGCTGGCGGTCTCCTGTAAGCGGCGAAGGTAGTATCCCTCACCGCAGCCTGCGTCCAGAATGCTGGTAGGCTGGGTACTTCCGACCAGAACCGTTTGGGCTACCGCTTCGGCAATAGGTGCATAAAAACCGGTATTGAGGAAGCGTAGTCTGGCTTCAATCATCTCTCTGGTGTCACCGGGATTGCGTGATCGCATATGCTGGACAGGTAATAGATTTGTATAACCTTGTCGCGCTATGTCGAAACAGTGACCAGAGCTGCACCGCCATGTCTTGCCATCGGATTGCAAAGCTTCACCCTCAAGAGGGCAGACAAGCTCACGGAAAGCTTCTACAGACATAACAGGGTTCCAGATTCAGTCAGCAGCAAGTAAAGCAGACTGGAAATCTTTGGGCGAGCCCGGATCAGAAAATTATTCCTTGGTCTGGGGGAGGAAAAACCTGTCAGAACCTCCGGGAGGCTTTAAATAAGAAGGCACAGATGAATAGCTTCCAAAATGCTTGATCAGTCAGGCCATGGAATTTATGACTTTGTGGGTGCTTTTTTTGCTGTAGGTTTTCTGGAGGCTGTTGCGGCAGTTTTTGCCGGGGTCTTCGCCTTTGCTGCTTTTGGTGTGGCCGTTTTTTTTGCGGCGGGTTTATCCGCTGCCATTTTCACGGGAACCTCTTCGGTAGTATTCTTGATGCTCTTTTCAAACCAGCTTTTCATCTCTGCACTGGCTTGCTGTGCAAGTGCAGCATTCGCTTGGGCCGCTTCGGCCAGAGTTTCAGCGTATTCCTCTAAAAAAGCGGTTTGGGTTGCGACAAAGGCTTTGGGGTCTTTGCTTTGAGAGACCGAAGAAATTTGTTTCTCTCCGCTTTCTACAAAAATATTGGCGAGCTTAATCTGGTTTTCCAGTATTTTGCCCATCAGGCGGCCATTTATTTCAACCAGTTCCCTGGTCGCTTCAATTGCCGATTTGCCCAAACCGTTAAAAGAATCCAAATATTCGTTTGTCATTGCGCTATCTCCAAAGCCGTATCGCACTGCAAATGGTGCGGTGCACTATAATTGGATTCTAGTCCTGCTATCTGTTCGCGTCAACAGCATATTGTGTGATGCACAATAACTCTGGGTGGTGTCTATGATGGAATTTTTCGGTTATGCAAAAGCAACCAGCCCGGAAATTTCCGGGCTGGTTGGTGGAAAAGATTAAGCAGGCGAGCTAGTTATTCTGACGGTATTTCAGGTACCAATCGGCAAACTGACCAATACCGGTTTCAAGGGGAGTGTCAGGGTAGTAACCGACACTCTGGTTCAGGTCGTCTATATCTGCCCAAGTGGCTTCGACATCACCAGGTTGCATCGGCAGGTACTCGCGGATAGCGGTCTTGCCCAGAGCTTGTTCCAAAGTTTGGATAAAGGTTTCTATCTCGACTGGCTGGTTGTTACCGATATTGTATATGCGGTAAGGGGCGCTGCTTTCCGCCGGCGAAGCGGGTTTAAGTCCGGGCCGGGCTGTGGGAATTTTGCCAAGGCAGCGGACAACCCCCTCGACTATATCGTCTATGTAGGTGAAATCTCTTTTTAACTTACCCTGGTTAAATATGGGCAGCGGTTCACCACGGAGGATTTTTTCCGAGAAAGTCCAGTAAGCCATATCTGGCCGGCCCCAGGGGCCATAAACTGTAAAGAATCTCAGGCCGGTGGTGGGAATGTTGTAGAGGTGAGAATAACAATGGGCCATTAATTCGTTGGACTTTTTGGTGGCCGCGTAGAGGGAAACGGGGTGGTCGACATTGTCCGACGTCGAGAAAGGCATCTTGGAATTCAAGCCGTAAACCGATGAGGAGGATGCGTACACCAGGTGCTCGAAACCGTCCACATGGCGACATCCCTCAAGGATATTGAGAGTACCGATCAGATTTGATTCTGCGTAGGCGTGAGGGTTGAGTAGTGAATACCTGACCCCGGCCTGAGCGGCCAGATGTATCACTTTTTTAAAACGGTATTTTGCAAAGAGGCTGTTTATCGAGTCTTTGTCTGCGAGATCCATTTCCTCGAAGCTGAAGTCGGGGTTGGACTGTAAAAATTGCAGACGATCACGTTTGAGAGCGGGGTCGTAGTAGGAATTGAGGTTATCCAGCCCAATCACCGGAATGCCCTGAGACAGCAGTTTTTGAGTTGTGAATGAGCCGATAAAGCCGGCTGCTCCGGTGACAAGGACAGACATCAGATAACCCGGTTTAGCTCGATAGAATCGCCCCGGCCCATAGCGTAGTAATGGAAGCCGAGTTTCTTCATCTCTTTGGGGTCGAACATATTTCTGCCGTCGACAAGTACCGGGCTTTTCAGATCGGCGAGAATGCCATCAAATTTGGGTGCCCGGAATTGTTTCCACTCGGTGCAGATCGCCAGAGCGTCGGCACCCTTCAGGGCGTCTTCCTTGTGTTCAACCAGAATCAGGTCATCTCGATCACCGTAAATACGTTTGGTTTCCTGCATGGCTTCGGGGTCATAAGCCTGAACTTTCGCACCGGCACGCCAAAGATTTTCCATCAGAACCCGGCTTGAAGCTTCGCGCATATCGTCGGTATTCGGTTTGAA
>JBFHKI010000176.1:0-5048 GCA_041595415.1 Pseudomonadales bacterium
CCTTTTTCAACCCGCGATTCAACAATAACGCCAGCGGCCGGCCCACTAACAGGCGCGGTCAGCTCAGCCATTTCAGCCAACAGGGATACCGCCTCAAGAAGGTCATCAATACCTTCACCAGTGTGTGCAGAAACCGGCACAAAGGGCACATCGCCACCCCAATCTTCGGGAATGACCTCAAGGGCAGACAACTCGTTTTTCACCTTGTCCGGATCGGCACCTTCTTTGTCAATTTTGTTTACCGCAACCACCATAGGCACACCCGCTGCACGGGAGTGTTCTACCGCTTCTTTGGTCTGCGGCATCACTCCGTCATCGGCGGCAACCACCAAAATAACCACGTCTGTGGAATGTGCTCCACGGGCGCGCATAGCGGTAAAGGCGGCATGCCCCGGGGTATCCAGAAAGGTAATCTTTCCTTGACCGGTTGAAACACTGTAGGCGCCGATATGCTGGGTAATACCACCCGCTTCTCCGGATGCCACCTTGGCTTTACGGATATAATCCAGCAAAGAGGTTTTACCGTGATCAACATGTCCCATTACAGTCACTACTGGCGCTCTGGGCTCTTCCTTACCGGATTCGGCCGATAGCGCCTGCTTCAGTTCTTCTTCAACCGCATCTTCGGAAACAAGCACCGGATTATGGCCAAATTCGGCAACCACCAGCGAGGCGGTATCCTGATCCAGTGACTGATTCTGGGTAACCATTTCACCCATTTTCATCAGTGCCTTGATCAATTCGCCCGATTTAACCGCCATCTTCTGGGCCAAATCGCTGACAACAATGCTCTCAGGTAGCTCGACATCCCGAACCACTTTAGTGGTCGGTTTTTTGAACGTGTGGGTGTTCTTCAACGGCTTGACGATTTTTTGAGCGTCGATCAACCGTTGTTTACGCTCTTCCTCTTCTTCATCTTCATGCAGATCAAAGTCTTGGGGGCGATGAGAGTGCTTGCGCCAGTCCTTGTCTTCTGAATCGATGACCGGATTATGGGGTTTAACCTTACCGCCAGCACGTTTCTTGGTCGGCTTGCCATCTTCCAGATCATCTTTGTCCTCACGACGCGGCTCTTTAGAGCCCTTGTCCGTGGAGGGTGCCTGCTTGGCCGGTGCCTTGGTCTCTTCAGCTGACACAGCTTCAGAAGCCGTGGCTTCTTTATCCTTCTTACGCGTTTCGGCCATATCGCGGCGCTTCTGCTCTTCTTCGCGGCGCTGGCGAGCTTCCTCTTCTATGCGGGCTTTTTCTTCTTCTTCAGCCTTGCGTCGAGCTTCGTGAGCAGCCAAACGTTTTGCTTCAGCATCATCGATAGCCGTCGAGGTAACCCCACCGGGTCGTTGTTGTGACTGTTTTACTTCCTCTTCAGCCTTGGCTTGCGCAGCAATCTCTTCAGCCGATCGCTGAACGTAAGTGCGTTTTTTCCGCACTTCTACATTTACTGTTTTGCGCCCACCCGTTCCAGAAGTCTTGAGCGTTTCCACTTTTTTACGCTTGAGAACAATTTTGCGCGGCTCTGCCGACTGCCCACCGTGGAGGGTCTTCAAATAGGCAAGCAGCGTCTGTTTCTCTTCATCAGAAACCTTGTCGCTCGCTTTTTTATGCTTTAAACCAGCCTCTTTCATCTGTTCGAGCAACCGGTCTTCGGTCGCCCCTACATTTTTTGCCAGTTCACTTACTGTTACTTCAGCCATTTATCTTCTCAACCAGTGAGCCAAATCCTTAAGATTCGGTCTCTTCAAACCATGGAGCACGAGCAGCCATAATCAGTGCCGCAGCACGTTGCTCGTCCATTCCTTCAATTTCCATCAACTCATCGGTGGCCTGCTCAGCCAAATCTTCCATGCTGAACACACCGATTTTTGCCAGCTCTGCAGCCAGCGCCGAATCCATACCTTCCATTTCCAGAAGATCTTCGGCAGTTGTTCCTTCAACACTCTCTTCTGATGCCAATGCCTGTGTCAGAAGGGCATCTTTGGCGCGAGAACGCAGCTCATTGGCGATATCCTCGTCAAAACCCTCAACACCAGCCAACTCTTCAATCGGCACATAGGCCACTTCTTCAATACTGGTGAAACCTTCTTCAACCAACACTTCGGCAACGTCCTGATCGACATCCAGTGAGTTCATCAGTTTTTCAATATAGGTGATGCTCTCCTGCTCCAGCTTCGACTCAGCGTCTTCAACACTCATGACGTTGATATTCCAGCCGGTCAGTTCCGATGCAAGGCGCACATTCTGGCCGCTACGACCGATGGCCTGGGCCAAGTTGTCCTGCAGTACCGCCACATCCATGGTGCGCGAATCTTCATCGACGATAATGGATTCAACCTCTGCCGGAGCAAGCGCGTTGATCACCAACTGGGCCGGATTGTCGTCCCATAAAATAATATCAACCCGCTCACCGTCCAGTTCGTTGGAAACAGCCTGAACACGCGCTCCGCGCATACCAACACAGGCACCTACAGGATCCATACGGCCGTCGTTTGTTTTAACCGCAATCTTGGCGCGTGCGCCCGGATCTCTTGCCGCTGCACGAATCTCGATAACCTCTTCAGCAATTTCCGGTACTTCAATTTCAAACAGTCGTACCAGCATTTCGGGGCATGCACGGCTCAACATCAATTGAGGACCACGGCCTTCAGCACTGAGGGATGTCAGTACAGAACGGATGCGGTCGTTGACACGGAACACTTCGCGGCCAATCAGCTCACCGCGCGGCAGAACCGCTTCAGCGTTGCCACCGAGATCTACAATAATGTTGTCTCGCGTCACTTTCTTTACAGTTCCGGACAGTAACTCGCCAACCCGGTCCTTATACTGTTCAACTACTTGAGCGCGCTCGGCATCGCGAACCTTCTGCACAATAACCTGTTTGGCAGTCTGGGCAGCGATGCGGCCAAACTCGACGTTTTCGATTTGTTCTTCGTGGAACTCACCAACCCCTATATTCAGGCCGCGTTCTTCTGCCTGATCGTCATAGAGGTGCTTACCTGACTCGAAATCTTCAAAGTTATCGTCAACTACTTGCCAGCGACGGAAGGTCTCATAGGAACCATCTTTCGGATTGATGCTGACACGCACATCTACCTCTTCATCAAGGTAGCGTTTTTTGGTTGCCATAGCCAAGGCTTCTTCCATCGCTTCAAATATTACTTGGCGATCGACGTTTTTCTCATGTGATACAGCTTCTGCAACCAACAGGAGTTCTTTTGACGACATTATTCCTATCTCATTTTTCTTGCTGATCCAACTGCGGTACCACAGTTGAATGTTCAATAGAACTTATGGGGAAGAGGTACTCATCTTCGCCATTGCGAAGTACCACATCCTCCTGTTCCACACCCATAAGGACACCGCTATAGTTGCGACGCCCTTCGTATCCTGTTCGCAGCCGAACCTTGATTGTCGAACCGACAAAACGTTCGTACTGCGCTTTGTTGTGAAGCGCTCTATCCAGCCCAGGCGAAGAGACTTCCAGTGTAAAAGCCCCGGCAAAGGGATCTTCAACATCCAGTATGGCGCTGACTTCACGGCTGACGCGTTCACAATCTTCCAGGGTTACACCGCGCTCGGGCTCATCGATAAAAATGCGTAAAAGCCCACGGCGTCCCTGAGATAAAAACTCCAGAGACCAAAGTTCCAAACCCATATTTTCTATGGCAGGTCGAAGTAACTCATCGAGCTCTGTTTGTCCCATTGATAGACCTCAAACACCCACAAAAACCAAGATTCAGAAACAAAAAATGGGCCAGAGGCCCACTTAATATGATTAGTAACTCGTGGGCCGGCCAATTGAACTAACCCCGGTTACCTATCAAAACCAACTGAAACAACAAAGTTGGCTGATCAATAGAGGCGGGAATTTAAAGGGGTTAGCGCAGCAAGTCAAGTTATGTCTCGAGGCCGGTGACAATAACAAAAGGTAAAGTTAATTGCTGTCGCAACCAAAGCAGGCTAAAACGACAGTCCAGCCCTATTTCGCTCTTTACCGCTCACACAAAGGCCTGAAAAAATGACACCCAAACTCTCAAAATTCTGTGCGCCTCTGACCATCAGTTTCTTTGCCTGGCTGTTCTGCCTTAGCCCACTACAGGCTCTTGAAGTTGGCGACCAGGCTCCCGACTTTTTACTGCAAGCTACCGATGGTCAAACTTACCGTCTTTCAGATTTTGCCGGTAAACAAGCCGTTGTACTGGCCTGGTTTCCCAAGGCTTTCACTTCCGGCTGTACCATCGAATGCAAATCGCTGGCTGAAAACGGGCATCTGATCCGCATGTTCGACGTTCGCTACTTCATGATCAGTGTTGACCCACTGGAAACCAATTCAGCCTTTGCCACAGAGCATGGGGCTGACTTTCCGCTTTTAAGCGACCCGACCACCCAGACAGCCGCCGCTTACGGCGTGCTCAATTCTTGGGGCCTAGCCAACCGGCACACCTTCTACATTGGTGAAGACGGCAAGATTCTGAAGATCGACAGCTCCATAAATCCCGCCACTTCAGCCGAAGATATCGCCGCTACTCTGGCAGAACTGGAGATCGCTCACAGCGCCATGTAATCGGACCGGCATTTGTTCTGGCAATAAGACGCATCCATAAAAAAAGGCGCCGGTTCAGGCGCCTTTTTTGTTTTTGCCCAAAGCTTAGAGTTTGCGCCCCTTGGCCGCTGCAATACGCAAGCGCAGTGCATTTAGCTTGATAAAACCCTCGGCATCGGCCTGATTATAGGCGCCGCCGTCATCGTCAAAGGTAGCAATGTTGGCATCAAACAGACTATCGCTTGCCTGGCGGCCAGCAACTATCACATTGCCCTTGTAGAGTTTTAAACGCACTCGGCCCGTTACACCGATCTGGGATTCATCGATAGCCGCCTGCAACATCTTGCGCTCTGGTGACCACCAATAACCGTTGTAAATCAGCGAGGAATAACGCGGCATCAACTCGTCTTTCAGATGTGCCACTTCCCGATCCAGGGTCAAGGATTCAATTGCCCGGTGGGCTTTTAATAAAATGGTGCCACCGGGGGTTTCATAACATCCGCGTGCCTTC
>JBFHKI010000177.1:0-5019 GCA_041595415.1 Pseudomonadales bacterium
ATCAAAGGGTTACCAGCCCGCTGAAGCCCATAAAGGCCAGTGACATCAATCCCGCCGTGATCATACTGATAGCAGCCCCGCGGAAGGCTTTGGGCGCGTCTGCCACCGTAATACGCTCTCGCATAGCGGCAAAAAGTACTAGTACCAAAGAAAAGCCCAGTGCGGCGCCAAAACCGTACAGTGCCGATTGAAAAAAGTTGTGGGCGCGGGTGACATTTTGTAACGCCACTCCCAGAACTGCACAGTTAGTGGTGATTAGAGGAATATAGATGCCCAGTACGCGATAGAGAATAGGGCTGGTTTTTTCGATAAACATCTTCGAGAAAGACACAACTGCGGCGATAACAAGAATAAAAGAAATGGTGCGCAGAAATTCGAGTCCAAAGGGCTCAAGCAGCAAGCTGTTGACCAGATAGCTGCAAACCGAGGCCAGAGTTAGAACAAAAGTGGTGGCGGCGGACATTCCGACAGCACTTTCCAGTTTGCTGGAGACGCCCATAAAGGGACATAGCCCAAGAAACTGCACCAACACAAAATTGTTCACCAGAATGGTGGCGATCAAAATAGTAAATAGTTCAGTCATCAGGCGCGTTGTGCCTCAGTTTGGCCATGCGTGGAGTGCGCCGTATTATCGGAGCTGGCCGCACGGCATTCAAGGTATAAAAAATTAAAATCAAATAACCAGAAAGAATAAGAGAAGAGTGTCACCTATTTTCTGTTCAGGCTATCGGCATCCCTGGAAGCGCTTCGGTATTTACCTCAAGCAACCAGAGCTTGTCACCTTTACCAGCGCAGAGGACCATACCTTCAGAAATACCGAATTTCATTTTGCGTGGTTTCAGATTGGCCACCACAACGGTCATCCGGCCTACAAGTTGCTCGGGCTGGTAGTGTGCCTTGATACCGGAGAATACATTGATGGTGCGATCTCCGATATCCAGTGTCAGTTGTAACAGTTTATCAGCGCCTTCGACTGAGTTTGCCGCGATAATTTTAGCGGCCCGCAGGTCGATCTTGGCGAAGTCCGAAAATTCAATTAACGGGTTTTCTGACGCATCTACAGCTTCAGTTTTGGCCGGAGCTGCTGCTACGGCTTTACGATTTTCTTCTTCCATCTGTTTAACCTGTTTAAGATCAATGCGGTTCATCAGGGGGGTGAACTCGGCGATAGAGTGATTGGTAAGCGGCAGGGGTTGACTGTGCCAGAGCAATTCATCCTGCAAGAAGTCCGACGACTTTTCTGCCATTTGCGGCAAAACCGGTTTCAGGTAAATCATCAAAAGTCGGAACAGGTTGATGCCATCGCTGCAGACAGCAATAGCTTCAGCTTTGGTTGACTCTGTTTTAGCTAATTTCCAGGGTTCCTTGGCTGCTATATATTCATTGATGGCATCGGCGAGACCCATTATTTCACGAATAGCCCGACTGAATTCGCGGTTTTCGTAGTGAGTTGCAATGGTTTCACCAAGCGCTGTGCTTTTGTCCCACAGCTCCTTGTTGGCTATCGACGCCGTCAGTTCTGAATTATTGAGCCGATGAATAAAACCGGCGCAACGACTGGCTATATTTACCAGCTTGCCTACCAGGTCGGAATTTACCCGTGCGACAAAATCCTCCAGATTCAGATCAATGTCATCGACATTGGCGCTTAACTTGGCTGCGTAGTAATAGCGGAGGGGTTCTGCTGGCAAATGAGCAAGCCAGGCTCGAGCATTGATAAATGTGCCGCGCGACTTGGACATTTTTGTGCCATTTACGGTGACAAAGCCGTGAGCAAAAACTCCGTTTGGCAAGCGATAGCCAGCAGACTGCAGCATGGCTGGCCAGAAAAGTCCGTGAAAATTGATAATATCCTTGCCTATAAAATGGTACAGCTCGGTGTCGCTACCCGGTCGCCAGAAATCATCAAAGTTGATCTCAGATTGACCCGCAACATAGTTTTTAAAGCTGGCCATATAGCCTATAGGCGCGTCCAGCCAAACGTAGAAATATTTACCTGGCTGGTCAGGGATCTCAAAACCAAAATAGGGTGCATCACGACTTATATCCCAGGCTTGCAAACCCTCTTCAACCCATTCGCCGAGTTTGTTGGCAATTTCCGGTTGTAGGCTGTCCGAAGCAAGCCAGTCACGCAGAAAAGCGTCAAACTGGGGTAAATCAAAAAAGAAGTGTTCCGAATCTTTGGGTACAGGTGTGGAACCTGATAGTGCGGATACCGGATCAATCAACTCATTGGGTGTATAGGTTGCTCCGCAAACCTCACAATTGTCTCCATATTGATCTGGGGACTTGCAGCGCGGGCAAGTGCCCTTGATAAAACGATCCGCCAGAAAGAGTCCCTTATCAGCATCATATGCCTGTGTGATGGTTTTGCTGGTGATGTGGCCATTGGCCAGTAGGGACCTGTATATGCTGTTGGCAAACTCGCGGTTTTCCGGCGAGTGGGTCGAATAGTAGTTATCAACCGCGATATGAAAGTCGGCAAAATCCTGTTGGTGTAGTTGTTGGATTGCCGCAATATGATCTTCAGCCGAAATGCCAGCTTCTTCGGCTTTGAGCATGATAGCCGTGCCGTGAGCGTCGTCGGCACAGACATAAAAGCATTGATGTCCGCGTTGGCGTTGAAATCTACACCATATATCTGTTTGAACAGCTTCAAGCATGTGGCCCAGATGTAAAGGCGCGTTTGCATAGGGAAGTGCACTGGTTACCAAAATGCGGCGTTTGCTCATGAAATCAGCTTGTCTACAGGGGATTTTGTGGCCGCGCAATATAACGATTTTTAGTCAACTTTGCGACATGGTAACGGCATTCTACTTGCCTAAGTTTCGCACCGATGTAAACATCGCGTTATAAAAATTAAAGGGCACTTGCCGATGAAAGAATTGCTTCCAGTCACTTTTGTATTACTTCTATCCACCAGCCTCTTGGCCCAGACCGATGGTCTGGAAAACCCTAGTTTCGAGGTTTGTGTTGCGAGTTTTCAGGAGCAGGCCCGGCAAGAATCGATTTCGGAGTGGGTAATAGAGGACGTCATCGCCAATTTTCAACCGCAGCAACGGGTGATTGAGCTGGACAAATCGCAGCCTGAGTTCGTGCAAACCTTTGCTCATTATCTGAACCTCAGGGTGTCCGATGATCGCATTGCCAAAGGTAGGGCTTTGTATCAACAAAATCGGGCGTTTTTGAATGAGTTGACTCGTGTCTACGGTATTCCCGGCCAGTATCTGGTGGCTTTTTGGGGATTGGAAACCAACTTTGGAAGCTACTTGGGCAATATGCCCACTCTGGATTCTCTGGCGACACTGGCTTGCGACCCTAGACGAAGCAACTTCTTTACCACCGAACTGATGACCGCTTTGAAGCTTTTGGAACGGGAGTCGCTTAGCCCGGAAGAAATGCGCGGATCCTGGGCCGGAGCGATGGGACATACCCAATTTATGCCTTCCAGCTATTGGCGCTACGCAGTAGACGGCGACGGTGACGGACAGATAAACCTCTGGGCCAGTGAGCGTGATGCCCTGGCATCCGGAGCTAATTTTCTCAGTGCTCTGGGTTGGAAGCGCGATGAAAGATGGGGCAGGGAAGTGTTGTTGCCTCGAGACTTTCCCTATGTCGAAGCTGGTTTGAACAACTCGGCGCCTTTAGCGCACTGGGCGAGTCTGGGTGTGCAAAAAGCGGATCAGTCCAGTTTGCCGCGGGTCGATATGAAGGGTTCGGTCTTGGTGCCCTCTGGTCACGCGGGGCCGGCATTTTTGGTGTATGACAATTTTTCTGTGATCATGAAATGGAACCGTTCGGAATCCTACGCTATTTCGGTTGGTTACCTGGCTGACCGTATAGCTGGAGCAGGTTCGCTGGAAAATCCACCGCCGGTAGATCAGGTAGCACTTAACCGGGAACAGCTCAAAGCCTTACAGGAAAGTCTTATTGAGCGGGGGTATGAACCAGGGGCAGCTGATGGAATTATGGGCTCGGCAACCCGATCTGCCCTGAGCGCCTTCCAGCAGGATGTTGGCTTGATTGCTGATGGTTTCCCGAACAGAGAGTCTCTACAAGAGCTAGACCTGGATTTTGATCAAGGCTGAGTATGAAAACCCTTACTTTGAAGCAGCGCTTCGGCTTTGCTGCCTTTTTCTTAATACTTTTTCTGGGCACCTTTAACGAGAGCCGTAAACATCTTGCTCAACTGTATTTAAAACAACAGTTTGACATAGAGGTAGTCAAACCCGAGGTAGAACCCTTGCCAGACTTTACCTCTTACCGTGATATCGACCAGCTTAAATCGGAGTTTTTTGATTATCTTGAACCCATTGTCGCCTATCACAACAAGGTTATTCAGTTACAGCGTCAGCTGCTGATTGCTATTGTCGCCAAATATAAAAATGGTCAAGCATTGTCGGATATTGAAATGGATTTTATCCGGGATCTGGCCAGTGGATACGATGTTGAATTACAAGACCAAACACTGGATCAAGCCCTTGAACTACTGTCGCGCCGGGTCGACATTATTCCACAGTCACTGGTTTTGGTACAAGCGGCTAAGGAATCAGGCTGGGGGCGTTCACGCTTCGCAGTGGAGGCCAATAACCTTTTTGGCCAGTGGTGTTACTCGGAAGGTTGTGGACTGGTTCCTGCGCGTCGGGTGGAGGGTGCTAATAACGAAGTTCAGTACTTTGCATCAGTGGATGAAGCTATAGGAAGCTATATGAAAAACCTCAATACCCATTTCAGCTATCTGGACTTTCGTTTGATGCGTGAGTCACTTCGTCAGGAAGATGCGCCCTTGAGTGGAGAGGAATTAGCCGATGGTTTGCTGTATTACTCCCAGCGGCGTGAAGCCTATGTTGAAGAAATAAAAACCATGCTGGAGCAGTATCATGAATTCCAGACAGCGAGAGCCAAAGCTGAGCAGGCTACTGCCCATTAAAAATATTCTCAACACCCTTTTGGTTGCTCTGACTGGATTGTCAGGGGCGTCTCTGTATGCAGCCCAGGATGCAGTGATATTACTGTATC
>JBFHKI010000178.1:0-5007 GCA_041595415.1 Pseudomonadales bacterium
AAAACGCAGAGAGTTTTTCATTATTATGGGCATGGGTGGGTGGATTTGGCCCCGGATTCTAAAGCTCAGGTGTAGGCCCCATAATGTGGCAAATTGTCGCATTAGGGCTTTAATCGCCCCTATCGCATAAAATGCACGGCCTGCATTGCTCATAAATGGCCTGGGAGAACTGCCCTGATTTCCTCACTTCTTGCCGCATCTGGTGATAATCAGTCACGCACTCGATATTTGCGGCTGCTTTGCTGGATTCGTCTGGTTGCCCTTAGCGGGCAGGTGTTGGCAATTTGTCTTGCGCAATGGCGTTTGGATCTGGACCTTGATTATCCGCTACTTTGGATAAGCATGTCGGGGCTGATCGTGCTAACGGTCTTTTCCTGGTTCCAGTCCAGCCGCGAAAAGCGGGTTACAGAAAAAGCTTACGGGATAAACCTTTCATTGGAAATTATCGGTTTTTCCTTACTTATCTATTTGTCTGGTGGCGCGACCAACCCCTTCGTTTTTTATTATCTGGTGCCATTGTCGATTGGTGTGGCCACTCTCAGCAAAGGACATGCCTGGATTTTGTGTTGTCTCAGCATAGGTGTTTATACACTGCTGCTTTTCCAGTACCACCCGCTCCCTCTTTTTGATATGTCTCACGGCATGACGGTCAGTTGGAAGAGTCCACATATTTTGGGTATGTGGATGAACTTTATCGTCAGCGCTCTGCTGATTACCTATTTTGTTTCGCGTATGGCCGATCAGATACGTTCACAGGAGCGCGAGTTGGCGAATCATAGCCAACGTCAAAGGGAAGACGAACACCTATTGGCAATGGGTACCTTTGCCGCGGGTACGGCTCATGAGTTGGGTACTCCCCTGTCGAGTCTGGCGGTTATTTTGCAAGATCTTTCTGGAGATCGAGGTATTCGCGAAGAATTGCGCACTGAGCTGCAGGTTGCCTGTGGTGAGGTTGCTCGCTGTAAGGATATTTTGCATCGGCTGGTTACGGCGGCACAGACATCACAAAACTCCAACAGGCGTCAGCGGCCTGTTGGCGAATTGTTGGAGCAATTGCGCTATCAAGTGAAAAACCTGTTCCCTGCGGCTGAGATTGCTCTGCAGATTGACACCTCTTTGCAGATTCGCTCATTACCATCGGATACGGCTTTGGAGCAGAGTTTGCTGAATCTTTTGGTCAATGCTGTTGAAGCGAGTCTGGAACAGGGTGAATCCCGGATTGAAGTTCAGGCGGTGTCTGGTGACGCAGAGAACCACAAGGTTCTGATCCGGGTGAGGGACTTTGGTTCTGGTGTGGCGGGCGAAATATTGGCCAAGCTCGGCAAGGTATTGGTAAGTGGTAAGGCAGAAGGATTGGGTATGGGGTACTTTTTGGCTAATGCCTCTATCAACCGTATCGGGGGAAAGCTGTCCATCCAGAATCTTGCTTCGGGCGGAGCCGAAACTCTGGTCGAGTTGCCATTAAGCCCATATTCCGGTGAGGTAGAAATCTAGTGCGTATTCTTATTATCGATGACGATGAGGTTTTTGCTCAGACATTGGCACGCTCTCTTAAACGTCGCGATATTGATTCGGAGGTTGCGCTGACTGTGTCAGCAGCGCTTCAGCAGGTCAAGAATCAGAGCTTCCAGGGGATAATTCTGGATTTGCGTTTAGGTGAAGAGTCGGGTCTGGGTATCCTTGAGTCGTTGCGTCAGGCGCAGCCAAAGGCGCGTATTCTGATACTGACAGGATATTCCAGCATCGCCACAGCGGTAGAAGCCATCAAACTGGGCGCCGATGATTATTTACCCAAGCCGGCAGGTGCGGAAGAAATCCTCAACGCTCTGGGCGATAAAAAACCGGCTCCAAGCTCGCAGATTGCCGAGCAACCTCCAAGTCTTGATCGCCTGGAATGGGAGCATATTCAACGAGTATTGGTAGCAAACAAGGGTAATATCAGTGCCAGCGCCCGAGATTTGGGTATGCACAGGCGCACGCTGCAAAGAAAGCTGGCCAAAAGGCCGGTGCGCAAATAGAACTTTAGCAGCAGGGCGCCCCCCCGGCTGTGTTTCCTCTGTCCGCCGGATTGTCATAGGGGATAACCGTTCCGCAGCCATCAAAGATGCCGTAGTGACGAGAGAAATCGCCGATAAACTCAAAATGTTCCGAGAAGCGGCTGTCTTTGAGCATGTGCCAGGTATTGCCACAAACCGGGAACACTTTGCCGGTTTCAATAAAGTGGTGCTTGTCTAACAAAAAGGCTTCCGGAGCGTCGGCGACTGTGCCCTTGTAGATTACGGCTTGGCCGTAGTCTTCACATTCCGGCTCAAGTCTTTGCAACTTGAACAGTCGGTAGGTGGCTGAGAAGAATCGAATATTACCGATCTTTGCTGCCAGCAGGGGATCGGTTATTTCCATGGGCCGATCTTCTACCAGTCGCGGATCGGCAAATCCCTGCCGTTTACTGAGACTGATAAAGTCATTCCAGTAGAGGGCGCCGCCTAGACATTCGCCATAGAGCACGGGATCGTTTTTGATTTCGTCCGGAACACGCCGATCGGTGTACACATCGGAGAAGTAAAATTCCCCGCCGAGCTTGAGTAGCCGGTGTACCTGTTTGAGAACGGCATCTTTGTCGGGGGATAGGTTGATAACACAGTTGGAGACAATGACATCGAAACTGTTGTCTTCAAGGCCCAACTCGTCGAGTTTTTCAATATAGCCCTTAATAAAACGCACATTGTCGTAACCAAATTTTTCCGCATGATAGGCGCGATGATCCTCGGCAACCCTGAGCTGTTCGTCGGTCATATCAACACCAATTACCTCTCCCGTTTTGCCAACCAGTTGGGCTAATGCGTAGACGTCTCGGCCGGAGCCGCTGCGCAGATCCAGAATGCGGCAGCCTTCAAGCTGGGTTGGGCAGACCAGACCACAGCCGTAGTATTTGGAGGTAACTTCAGGGTGTATATTGGCCAACAGAGGTTTTAGCCATTCCGGTATAGCTGAGTAATCACAGCAGGCGTCAGTTTTTAAATCTGCTGAACTTTGCAGTTTTTTGCCGTAATAGTTTTGAACTGTATCGTGCATAAACTTGTATTCCGTGATCTGGTGGTATCTGGACGCATAAGAGTGGCCTTTTTTACAAAAAGGTGCGAAATAATTGTCACAAAATGTTACCGGTTTAATCTGAAATAGCTTACCGGTGTTGGTGGACTGCAAAATCTGACATATTTGGCATATGAAAATACACTTGGTTGATGCCTTTACCGATAAAGCCTTTGCCGGGAATCCGGCGGCGGTTGTGTTGCTGGATGCCGAGCCGACAAACTTTGACTGGATGCAATTGCTGGCGATGGAGATGAACCAGTCGGAGACCTGTTTCGTTTGGCCGTTGAAAGATAACAGTCAGGCAGATTGGGGTTTGCGCTGGTTTACCCCCGGTGTTGAGGTGCAGCTCTGTGGTCACGCTACGCTCGCTACGGCGCATATTCTCTGGCAAGAGGCTCTGGTTTCGCGAGATCAGCCGATAACCTTTTACACGCCTCTGGCTGGCCATTACTTGACCTGTGATTTTAATATCGAGATCGAGACTGTCCTCATGGCTTTCCCGGAAGTCTCACTGACTCCGGCACCTTTGCCCGCCGGTCTGGTAGAGGCTTTGGGCAACTGTAAACCCACGCACTCGGGCAGAACAGATAACGGCACTTTATTACTGCAGTTCAAAACGGCGGAAGAGGTGCGCGGTATGACACCGGATTTCCGTGCCATGCTGGAGGCGACCTCTGACTGTGTGCTGGTTACTGCTTTATCGGATCGCCCCGGTTTTGATGTGATTAGCCGTTTTTTTGCTCCCAGTGCCGGTATTGATGAAGACCCGGTTACCGGAAGCGCGCACTGTATTCTCGGCCCGTGGTGGGGCAAAAGACTCAAACAGAAAAGTCTCAGTTGTTTTCAGGCATCCAGGCGTGGCGGAGTAGTTCAGCTGGAGTTAATGGATGGAAAGGTTTATTTGTCGGGTCATGCCGTGAGCCTGATGCGTGGCGAGTTACAAGCCGCAGCAGTACAGTAAATTTGTAACCTTGGTATGTTTCTATCGTCCGTTGAAACTTGAATATCCATCGAAAGGCCAAGTAAGGTGGAGGTATGCAAAGAGGATCCGGGGCGGAGCAGGTTAAAACAATTGGGGAGAACAGCTTTCCTCAATTGCCGGAGTCCCTTGTTGCCCAGTTCCTGGAGACACGCAATACATCACTGAAAATCGCCGAGCCGCTCTCAGAGGCAGATTGCCAGATTCAGTCGATGCCAGATGCCAGTCCAACCAAATGGCATCTGGCTCATACCAGCTGGTTTTTTGAAACCTTTATTCTGAAAAAATTTGTGCAGTCGTACCAGCCTTACGATGTGCATTTTGCCGAACTCTATAACTCCTATTACAACAAGATAGGCGCACAATTCAGCCGCCCAAACCGCGGTCTTTTATCGCGCCCATCGCTGACGGAAATTGTGCAGTACCGTCAGTTTATCGATACTGAGCTCAGTAATTTTGTGCAGTCAGGCAGCTGCACAAAAACGGTGTTGGCTTTAATTGAAATCGGGATCCAGCATGAAAAGCAGCATCAGGAGCTGATGTTGACAGATATTCTGCATGGCCTCTCTCTCAACCCGATGCTGCCGGCCTACAAGACGCTTCCACAGCAGCCGCAGGTAGCCGCTGCCGATTTGCACTGGATTGATTTTGCTGAAGGCGTACAAGAGGTGGGAGCCACGACTGAAAGTTTTTCCTTTGATAATGAACGCCCCAGGCATAAGCAGTATGTTCAGGCTTTTCGCCTTGCCAACCGTACTGTGACAAATGCGGAATATCGGCAATTTGTAGATGAAGATGGTTACCGGCGCAGCGAGTTTTGGCTGGCGGATGGTTGGAACTGGGTGCAGGAAAACCGAGTAGAGGCGCCACTTTACTGGCGTAGTTCTCCTGATCTGGAAATGTACTGGTATCAGTTTGGCCTTTCAGGTTTGCAA
>JBFHKI010000179.1:0-4996 GCA_041595415.1 Pseudomonadales bacterium
CACACCACCGGCTGCGCCGATAATTAAAATTCGGTTTTGTGGCTCTTGTAGATCCCTCAGTGGTGCTCTGAAGTTTGGCAACAATGGGGTGAAATCCAGGCGGTCAAACAACAACTCCCAGGCCGTTATAGCCGTTAGGGGCAAGGCGGCAGCTTCGGCATCGGACAGGGCGGTAGGTTTTTTACCCACAATGCGTTCGTCTACCAGTTGGTATTCGGCATTGGATCCCGAGCGGGTGATGTCACCGGCATACCAGACTTTGTCACCCAGATTAAACAGAGAGACTTCTGCACCAACGGCAACCACTTCTCCGACCGCATCCCAACCCAATACCTTGTACTGGCCAGGTTCCGGAGCTGCAGAAGCGCGCACTTTGGTATCGACAGGGTTTACCGAAACGGCTTTTACCTTGACCAACAGATCATGTCCTCTGGCTTCGGGTACAGGTAGCTCGATATCGATCAGGGCATCGGGTTTGTTTATGGCTTGAGGTTCCAGATAACCTATGGCTTTCATATCCTGTTTTCTCCGGTTGTTGCAGTAACAAAGCTGTGTTTGTGTAAGTGCAGCTATTGTCGATGAGCCTATGTGTGCTATAAACAGGGCAATAAATGAAAAATAATCAAATTATTTTTGATAATGAACCTGGCTGATCTCGATCTTTTTGTCCGCACCGCCGATTGTGGCAGCATCACCCGTGCTGCCGATCAGTTGAATATGAGCAGCGCTGCTGCCAGTGCCGCCATCAAGCGTTTGGAAAGGCAGTTGGCTGCACAGCTGTTTATTCGCTCTACCCGGCAGCTGCGTATCACGGCAGAGGGTGAGCGGTTCCTGGTTTATTGCCGCAAGGCTTTGCAGGAGATGGAAGCCGGGAAAGCCTCTATAAATGCTCTCGAAGGCAAGGTCGCCGGCGAGATGCGCATTTCAATGCCTTCGGATCTGGGGCGCAATATGTTGTTGGCCTGGATGGATGAAATCATGGATCAGCACCCGGATTTATCGCTCAATATCCTTCTGGGTGACGCCCTTTCCGACTTCTATATGGATCGGGTCGATCTGGCAATTCGCTATGGCAATCTGGAGGATTCTTCCATGGTTGCCTTCCGTTTGGCGCGCATCGAGAGACTGTTGTGTGCTTCGCCGGGATATATTGCAAATTTTGGTATGCCGGAAAAACCCGAGGATCTGGTACAGCACAATTGTCTGCTGTTTCAGCTCAGTAGTCGTATCAATCACATCTGGCAGCTGGTGCCAGAGTACTCAGGTGATGGCAGTAATAGACAAACGCAAAAGCCTGTGAGTGTTCGTGTTTCCGGAGATCGCTATGCGAATGACGGTGATGTGGTTCGACGCTGGGCAATTGCCGGTAAGGGTATTGCCTTTAAATCCCGGTTGGATATAGCCGCAGATTTGCGTGCGGGACGTTTGGTGCGTCTGTTGCCACAATATCAATCGCCAAAGATAGATTTGAACCTGATCAGTCCCACCCGCGCGCAAATATCACCGGCGGTGCTTCTGTTACGGGATATGCTGCGGGACAAATTCTCGGCACAGCTGGATTTATGATGGAGCTGGGCAGATGAAAATACCCGTCATAGATTTTGACCCTTCGGTTTCACCGGGGGCATTGCTCGAGATCGTAGATCTCGAATCAATTTACACCCGTCGGGAGCAGCTTGATCACGATCCCGAACAGCCGCACCGTGTGCAATTCTCCCTGCTGCTTTATATCCAGAAAGGTGAGGGTGCGCATTTTGTCGACTTCCAGTCCTGGCCTTTTGCCAGTGGCAGCCTGATTTTTATCAATAAAAACCAGATCCATGCTTTTGACCTGTCCAACAAGCCACAGGGGAAAGCGGTGGTATTTACCGATGAATATATCCAGAAGTTGCAAAGCAATATGAAGATGCCGGTGTTTTCGCCGGATTACCTTAAGCCGGACTATTCACCGGGGCTACAACTTGAGCCAGATCTGCAGCAAAGTTGCGAGCGGTTACTGGATGAGATCGAAAAGGAAACCCGCAGCGGTCAGGATAATTCACTGGTCAGTATGTATTTGTTCTCGGCGCTGTTTTTGTTGCTGGAACGGCAGCGCCAGAAGAGCGCCGAACAGCTTTTGAGCCGGGGTGAGACTGTCCGTTTTGCCAAATTTATCCATTTGCTGGAGTTGCATTTCAGTCAAACCCGCAACGCTTCGGATTATGCCGATGCGCTGCATGTAACCTATAAGACTCTCAATCTGCTGTGTAAAAAAGCCAGTGGACAAAGTGCGAAACAGTTAATCGACGCCTATACCCTGCTGGAGGCGAAAAGATGCCTGATCGTGGAGAATCAAAAGGTTCAGGAACTGGCTTACCATCTGGGTTTTGACGAAGTTACCAACTTCACCAAATATTTTAAAAAACATACCGGGCAGACGCCTTCATCTTTCCAAAAGAATCGATAAGGTTCGATATTTACCATTTTAAATCCGCATTACACCTGCCCTGATTTTCTGACCGGCGGCAGAATAGCTGTCAACCTCGAAAAGTTGTGAAAGGCAGTCTTGCCGATAAATGTGGAGATAAAAGCTATGAAATCCTTACGATTCATCCTGATGTTGCTGGTATTGCCAGCAGTGTCCTATGCCGATACCCAGGTTGATCCGGATCTGGCCTTGCAGATGCTTCAGGATCAGGAGCGTCAGTTTGAGCAGGGGGTAATTGAAGTTGCCCCGAATGTGTTTACGGCAGTCGGGTATCACGGCGCCAATACCTCCATGATCGTTGGCGATGATGGCGTGATTATTGTCGATACCCTGATGGGGCCGACCGCTGCAGGCAACGCCTTAAAAGCCTTGCGCGAATACAGCGACAAGCCGGTAGTGGCAATTGTTTACACCCACAGTCATGGCGATCACACCGGTGGTGCCGCCGCCTTTGTCGGTTCGAAGCAACCGGAAGTTTATGCCATGGCCAACTTTGGCAATGCCGAGGGTGTGGACAGCAGCCTTGGGCCAATTAGCGCAATTCGTGGAGTGCGTCAGTTTGGACGTGATTTGTCCGGTGATGAGGTTACCAACCGGGGTGTAGCCCCGGCCGGAACCATCGATTTCGACCGTGCACAGGGACACCTGCCGCCCACTTTTTTGTTAAGCGGGGACAGCTACAAAACACGAATTGCCGGTGTGGAGATCGAAATGCATTCCGTTGCGGGTGAGACCGACGATGCCCTTTTTGTCTGGCTGCCGGAACAAAAAGTCCTGTTTTCAGGCGACAACTTCTACCAGTCCTTCCCGAATCTCTATGCTATTCGTGGCACCGGTTATCGCGATGTGCGCAACTGGTCCGAGGGCGTTGCCAAAATGGCCAGCTTTGAACCTGACCGTCTGGTGCCAGGGCACACCATGCCGATTCTGGAAGCTGTGCAGGCAACCACTGCATTGCGCGACTACAGCGAGGCCATCGCCTCGGTTTTTGAGCAGACGGTTGCCGGTATGAATCAGGGCAAAAGCCCCAACCTGATCGCCCATGAGGTAGAGCTGCCCGAGCACCTGCAGAACAAGCCTTACCTGATCGAGTTTTACGGTACGGTATCCAATGCGGTAAAAGCCATCTACTCGGGATTGTTGGGTTGGTATGACGGCAACCCGACCAGCCTGAACCCCCTTGCACCTCGTGCCGAGGCAGAGCAAATGGCGAAACTGGCGGGAGGCTCGGAACAACTGACCCAAGCTATGCTGGATGCCTATGATGCGGGGGAATACCAGTGGGCACTGGAATTGGCCGATCAGGTGAAATGGCTCGAAAACGCCGACCTGCTATTGGCTCGACAGATCAAGATTCAGGCTTTGCGTGGCTTGGCTGAGCGAGAATACAACGCCCCGAACCGCAACTACTACCTGAGCTATGCCAAAGAGCTGGAATCCGGTTCGCTGGATGAGATCTGGTTCTGAGCCGGGCCAAGGCCAAACTAATACGCAGAGTCAAAGGAGAAGTTGAGATGAAGATACGCCAAATATCTGTACTGGTGCTTGCCAGCATACTTTTTGCACCAAGCCAGGCGGCAGAAAACGCCGAATTTCAAATGCTGCTGGAAAACTATGTGCAGTCCGTCAATCAACTGGATCTCGACCTCGCGGAGCAAATCTGGAGCCAGAGTGAAGCTGTCAGTTTTATTCAGCCCCGTGGCCACCAGCGAAGTTTTGAGGAAATAAAACAAAACTTCTATCTGGGGGCCATGGCCAACTTCAGCGAGCGCAATCTGGTGATTAAAGACCTCTCCATTCACCAGCTTGGCGAAGACACGGCCTGGGCCGAGTTTTATTGGGACTTTGCAGCAACTTTTACCGATGGTAAGTCACTTGAGAGCTCGGGGCGCGAAACCCAGTTGTGGAAGAAGGAAGCGCACGGCTGGAAGATAGTGCACGTGCATTATTCCGGGCCGGCTACCCAGGCTGCACGGCAGGGTTTCTAGAAAAGATGGTAGCTGGCATGCTGATCGGGTTTTCTGACACAATCGGGCGAGATGAAATCCCCAATCACCGGCTACCATAAAGACGAAGAAGACCACTGGGTCGCCGAACTGGCCTGCGGACATTTTCAGCATGTACGGAATAATCCTCCCTGGACCAATCGCCCCTGGGTTGAGACACTGCAGGGCAGGGATTCCAGGCTGGGTTTTGAGCTAAACTGTAAAAAATGCGATCGGGGCGAACCGCCAGATTCAATTTGAAGCACGGCTTACAGCACATTTCCGGGGGGACTTACCATGTGTTTATTTCGTAGCAGCCTGATACTTCTGCTTTCCTTTCTACCATCTCTGGTCTTTGCCGAGACCTTCTTCACTCATATGCATATGCGGGTGCCGGACACGGCGGAATCGGCTGCCTGGCACAGCGAATTGTTTGGTCGTGAGATTGAACCCCATGGGCCGGGACCAGACATCCTCTATCACAATGGCAATATCGCCACCATGGTTAACGAAGAGGGCCTTGCGCCGCCGAGCGCAGCCGCGC
>JBFHKI010000180.1:0-4977 GCA_041595415.1 Pseudomonadales bacterium
AATTTCAGGGCTGTGCCGAGGCGGGGCTATGCTACCCACCTAGCTGGATAGGCTTCGAAATCGATATTGATACTCGTTCAGCCGGTTTTATGGGCGAACTACCCATGGGGCCACCTGAAACCACCAGCCTGCCAAACTCCAGTTCGGATGCTGAAGCGAAGGATGGCCTACCCCTTACTTTTATCATAGGCGGTCTTGCCGGCATCCTGGTCTTGGTGGGAGCCAGCCTGTTTATTTCCCGAAAATCGGTTTAAAAGCTCAGCGAGAGCGCTTGTAACTCAACCTCAGCTAAATGATAATATATCTCATTTGCATCTAATCGCTACCTCGGGCTATTTATCCACATGATCAAAGCTAATTTCTGGCAATTCAGTTTTGCCCTGCTCCTCACCATCAAAAGTGCTTCTGCTCTCGCCGTCCCCACTGACGAAGAACTGGCCGCTGTTGGAGAACGTTATCTGGCTTTGGCCCATGCAAGTTTTTCGGCTGCACAGATTGAAAGCAAGGTGCTGCAACAAGCCGTATATGAATTTCTCGATGCACCTACAGAGGAAAATCTGACCAAAGCAAAAATGGCCTGGTCCGAAGCTCGAAAGCCCTACGCCGAAATTGAAGCTTTCCGTTTTGGCAACCTGCCCATCGACGACTGGGAACCGCAACTGAACGCTTGGCCACTGGATGAAGGTTTTATCGATTACGTCGACCAAAGCCAATATTTCTACGAGCTTGGTAACCCGGTCGGGCAGGCCAACCTGATTGCCAATACCCGTCTCAGTTTTGGCCCACAGGAACTGGACTTGAGTGAGCTGACTCCGGATTTACTGGCCAGTTTAAATGAGTTGGGCGGTACCGAAGCCAACGTGGCAACAGGCTGGCACGCTATTGAATTTTTGCTTTGGGGGCAGGATTTAAATGGCACAAACCCCGGAGCTGGCAATCGACCCGTAACGGATTTTGCTCTTATAGAGACTGATTGCACCAACGGCAATTGCGACCGACGCAGAGAGTATTTGAAAGCCACTACCGATCTGCTGGTGGCTGATATGCAAGTCGGTGTTGATTTCTGGGATGCCGATATCGAATCGAATTATCACAAGGAGTTTGTCGCACTGCCCGCCAGGGAACAACTGCGGCGCATTCTCTTTGGCGTTGGAAGCTTGTCTCTTGGGGAATTGGCTGGCGAACGAATGAAAGTGGCCCTGTATGCCAATTCACCAGAAGATGAACACGACTGTTTTTCCGACAATACCCACACAACCTTGCTGCACGATCAAATCGGTATCGCCAACGTGCTGAATGGCCGCAGTGACTTTGTTGATGAACTCGATCAGGGAATCTCGGTAATGGAGTTACTCGACCAACAGGATCCGGCTCTAGCACGGGATTTGCAAAACGCGTTACAACACACCACCGAGATAATAGGTCGCATAAGTCAATCTGCGGATGCAGGCATTGCCTTTGATCAGCTCATCGCCCCCGGCAATGCTGAAGGCGCCGCCATGATTCAGCAAGCCATCGACGCGCTGGTGGCACAAACGCGTTTGATAGAAGCAGCGGCAACCGCGCTCGGCCTGAGCTCTTTGGCGGCAAACACCGAGGGACATTTTTAATTGAACCGCGTCCTGTCTAGCCGGCTGGCAGCGCTGATCTTGAGCGCTGCTGCATTCTGCACATTCAGTTCACCACTGCTGGCTGACCCGAGCAAACCTGGCGGTGCTACTACAACCGAGTTTCAGGACGTTAACGCTTTTTCCCAGCCCGCTACAAATCTCAGTCTGGATGGGCGAATGAACTTCAGCATAGGTAACAGCTTTTTTCGCAATCCCTGGATTGCAGCCCCGGCAACTACTACAGCTCGAGATGGTCTGGGTCCTTTATTTAACACTAACAGTTGCCAGGGTTGTCACATAAAAGACGGCCGGGGGCACCCGCCTTTACCCGGGCAGGCACAAGCCGTATCAACCCTGATACGCCTCAGCATTCCCGAGACGCAAGAACGACCACGCGGGGCTGCGGAGGGAGTAGTACCTGAACCTACCTACGGCGACCAGTTGCAGGATTTTTCTATCGCCGGGGTTGAGCCAGAAGCGCGTATTCACTGGGATTACGAATTTTCTCAAGTCGAATTATCCACGGGGTCATCGGTAAGCTTGCGTAAACCCCTTATAGAACTTAGCCATCTGGCCTATGGTCCTATGCATCCGGATGTAATGCTCAGTCCAAGAGTAGCACCCGCCATGATCGGACTAGGTCTGCTCGAAGCCATTCCGGAAGAAGAGATTCTCGCCAATGCCGACCCCGATGATCAGGATGGCGACGGTATATCCGGACGCCCCAACATGGTGTGGGACAGCATCGAGGAGCAAGTGGTGCTGGGACGCTTTGGCTGGAAAGCCAGCAAACCCGATGTTAAACAACAGACTGCGGCCGCTTTTTTTGGCGATATAGGAATCACCTCCAGTCTGTCCTCGCAACAAAGCTGTATGCCGGCTCAAACCAGCTGTATTGAGGCCCCGAATGGAGGGTCACCCGAATTGAGCGATGAACTTCTGGATTTTGTCACTTTTTATTCTCAACACCTTGCCGTGCCAGCTCGTCCAGACCACAGCAACACCGAAATAGTTGCGGGTGAACAGGTATTTCACGAGGTAGGTTGTGCCAGTTGCCACACACCAAAATGGCAAACTGGCACCGGAGCCAGCGCGGCCCTGAGCAACCAGACAATCTATCCCTACACCGACCTGCTTCTGCATGATATGGGCGAGGGTCTGGCAGACCACCGGCCGGATTTCGAAGCCAGTGGAACTGAATGGCGTACGCCACCACTATGGGGGCTGGGCAGTTATAAAATCGTAAACGGCCACACTCAGTTGCTGCACGATGGCCGTGCACGAACCCCCTTGGAAGCGATCCTGTGGCACGGCGGCGAAGCCGAGGCGTCAAAAAACAATGTCATACAGCTTTCCGAGGACAGGCTCACCCATTTACTGACCTTTCTGGATTCTCTCTAATGCTCAGATTGTTATCCCTATCCCTGCTTGCTGCATTTTTGACAGCCTGCTCGTCAAAAGAAGCGTCCCCGGCTTCATACTGGAAATACTGGGCCGATACGCAAGCACAGCAATGGTTGGTCAATGCTCAAAGCATGCAAAGCGCTGCAACAGGCTATTGTTCCGGTACCACAACACTGCAAGAAACCCGTTCTGAATTTAACCTGCTACTCGGGCAGTGGGCCTATATCAACGGTTACCCCTATAAGGCTATAGACGAACAGGGATTATCTTTCGCACTGTATTTTTGGCCTGACAAGCGAAACCAGACTGAAATTCGTCTGACATCCAGAGTGCAAAAGGCTGTACCCCTGGATGAAACCCAATACGACCAACTCATTGCTGCCGAAAAAGGCATTCCTGCACTGGAATGGTTACTTTTCAAAGAAGGTTTGAGTCAAACCGATCGATGCACGGCCCTGATGGGAATAAGCGAAATATACGCAAGAGATGTCGACAGGCTTGTCCAGTACCATCAAGACAACCCGGTGATACAGGACGACTGGACTTTGAATAGCGAGGTTCCCGGCGGCCGTTCCATAGCTCTCAACCTGCTTTACTCGCAAATATCGCGCATGGAATCCCACCTGCGCCAAAGCCGCGATGAGGACGGCTTGTGGATCAGCTATCTGAGTGAAGGCTGGCTATCGGGAAACACCTGGTTTATTTACCGACAGGCATTGACCAGCCTTTTGGAAATGCTGGATCAGACCCGCCTGAGCACAATCACCTCTAGCGCAAACCAGGAAAAACTGAACTCCTTTCTTGGCCGAGGCAATCAAATTTTCGACCGTATGGCCGCCCTCGATGGCAACCAACAAGAACCTCAACTATTGGATGAACTACATGAGTTACTGC
Source organism: Pseudomonadales bacterium (assembly GCA_041595415.1). Taxonomy (GTDB): domain Bacteria; phylum Pseudomonadota; class Gammaproteobacteria; order Pseudomonadales; family GM7GCV1; genus JABJGI01. Next base: position 3,909 of record JBFHKI010000180.1, read on the forward strand.
TTGAGCTAGCCGGTTTTCTGGAAAACGACATGGCCCAGAATTATGGAATTCTGATCGGCTTTAACAATTTTGACGGCGATTGAGGCCAGAGAAGTATGCCAATCAATCGAAGAGAGTTTTTGCAGTGGAGCGGTGCTGCGATCACCGCATCACAACTTGCTGCCTGCTCCACAAAAGACAACCTGCGACTCTATGGTGGTTTCCGGGACTACGGTAACAAGTTCGGTGTGGCCTGTATCGAGGCCAATGGCGAACTGGTCTGGAAGCTGCCTACACCGGCCCGGGTGCATGAAGTTTGCCTGTCCGACGACCTTTCTCTGGGAGCAGTTGTAGCTAGACGACCCGGTTTTTTTATTCAGCTGTTCAGACCGGAAGATGGCCTTGCCCTGGAGCAGATATTTCCTCCGGAAGGTTTGCTGTTTGAGGGGCACGCCCTGTTCAGAACCACTCCAGAGACGGGCAGAGAACTCTGGGCGACCGCCTCTCCCATCGAAACCAGCGAAGCAGTATTGCTCAAGTATGATCTGGACGATTTGCAACAACCTGAAACTAACAACATAACCGGCCTTGGGCCACACCAGATGCTGCTGCAGGAAGATCGCCTGATAATCGCCATCGGCGGCTGGAAATCTGAAGGGCGAACCATTCTGAACGCCGACTCCTTTGAATCCGGTCTGGTTTTTTTTCACCCTCAAACCGGGAAACAAGAGTATGTGCCGGTTGAAAATCGTCGGTTAAGTGCTCGCCACCTCGCCCTGTACGGCTCCGATATCTGGGTTGGCATGCAGTTGGCTGATCCCGCCCCGACCGAAGATGCCCTCCTCTACCGCTATTCAGCGGTAAATGGCTGGCAAGCAGCAACAGCTCCTGAACAAAGCTGGCGCGGATTTAACGGCTATATAGGAAGTGTGGCTGTAGGCAATTCAGAGGTAGTGGCCACTTCTCCCCAAGGACATAATTTCGGTCGATGGACTCTCGAGGGCAAAGCGATTGCCATATCATCCTCCGTTGACGTTGCCGGAGCTACCAGCGTACAAGATCAGTGGTGGTTGAGCAGCGGCTTGGGAGA